>CAZISL010000135.1:0-12524 GCA_964541975.1 uncultured Chromatiaceae bacterium
GAATCGCCGGTGGGTCTCGTAGTCATACCGGTCCGCGTCGCCGCCCTCGAGCTTCTCGGAGTCGCCCATGCCGATCAGATCGGGCGCGAGGCAGCGTCCGACCGGCGCCACGTGCGGGATGACGTTTCGCCACAGGTAGGACGACGTCGGGTTGCCGTGCAGGAAAACGATTGACGGACCAGCGGGCGTGCCGCCCGCCATGTCGCCCGCGATGTCGATATACGCCATTCGACGATCGAGCACAGCGATGAATCGTTTGGCCGGGATCTCGCAGGTCATCTTCGTTAGCCGTCCTTGCGTGCAATGGCATCCGCGACGAGCTCGACGAAATCGTTCTCGTCACGCAGGCTCGAAATATCGCGTGCATCCACGGAATAGCCATGCTGGTCGGCGATCGCCTCGTATAGCGGCCGCCGGTGATCGAGCAGCTCGGGGAAGATCCACTGCACGAAATCGTCGGGTACGATTTCGTCGGCGGACTTCAAACCCTTCTGGGCCAGGTACGCGGCGAGCTTTTCATCGAGGAAGCTCTCGGCGAAGTACAGGGGTTTCGGATCGGATGCCGCGCGGCGAATCAGTTCGCCTTCCATGTTGGGGCCGGCCCGCAAATACAGGATCAGCGTGTGCTCCCGCAATACCCGCAGCGGTTCACCGTCGGGCAGTTCGCAGATACTGCCGCCCGCGTCGTTCAGGAAATGATCATAGCCATAGATTTCGTGGGACTTGCCAATGAACTCCGCGACGTCGCACATCGCGGCCGATTCCGCCGCCAGGTGCAGGCGCTGGCGGCGCTTGAACTCGCCGAGGGCGAGCCCGCCCAGGTCCGCGCGCCCGATCTTGCCCAGGAACGTCGAGACCGGCTCGAGGTTGTGAACGCTGATGTTGTTCGCGATGTAAATCGAGTCACTGCGCAGCAGGTCCCGCAGGAAATCGATCTGCATGGCGTTGCGCTTGATATTGTCGAGGATGGGTTCGGCGAGATACTTCGTGCCGATGCGATAGTCCCCGGAGTAGTGGAACCAGTCGGTCTTCGGCAGCTTGTAAGCCAGCCACGTCTTGCCGACCCCCGACATGCCGAGCAGGGTGACCGCTTTCCTGGGCCAGGCCAGGAATTCATCTCGAGTCATTCTCATTCAAATTTACTCGTAAAACAGGATCTTAAGAGAGTTTTAGCGATTTTACCTGAGTATTTGCGATAGCGGTCAATGCGGGTTCGTGTCCACTACAGGCCGACGAGGCGCCGGTGCAGGTCAAGCGCCTCGGTACTGGGTCGTTGGGTGTCGTCCTTCGGGTAATGGAGCGGCCGGTCTGCGAGCAGGCGATAACTGGTTTCGAGCAGTTCGTCGTTGATGACGATCGTCATGCTTCGCGTGTCGATGGCGAGCTTGCCCAGGTCGAACAGCGTATGGATGTCAGCCCGCAGCAGTAGCGCGTTGGATGTGTGATGCGTGTATTTACCCCGATACGGGATGATGTACGCGGCCTCCAGGGCGTCCGGGGCGTTGCAGCCCGTCACGGCGCAGGTCGAGTCGTAAGCGACGAGCAGCGACTGGCGGAGTTGCGGCTTACCGCGGCGCCGCGTGATGTTCTCAACGATCAGCTCGCGCCCTTCCTTGGTACTTTGCGGATCGAATGCCTTCAGGCGCATTTGTTCCCGTTCCGACAGCCGGATGATGCCGCTCATGTCGAGGATCGGGCCGCCGACCTCGGTGTTCAGCAGCCGATGCCGAAAGAATCGTTCGACCGTGCCGAAGTCGGACTCGATCCGCTCCAGCGTTTCGTCCGGCACCTGCCGGAAATCGCCCTCCGAATCGGGAAAGTAGTCGTTGAGCTGGTCGGTGGGGAGTGACAGCGCGATCGGTTCCGACAGGAAGAACAGCAGCTCGCGCGACTCGCTGCCGTTCGCACGCTCTCCCCAGATTGCCGCCGCGGCGCGACTGTTCTCATAGCGCCCGAGTACCTTGCCGTAGTGACGAAAGGCGCCATCGTAGTGGAGCAGCACGAAATCGCCGACGCCCATGTGAAACCAGTGTTCGACGTTGCCGGGCTCCAGTGGCAGCCCCCACGCGAAGAACCCCCGGCCACGTCGTTCGATGTCGATGAGCTCGGGGTAGGTGGCGTCGCTGAAGCTCTGAATCACGACCTGGCGCTCGACCGGATTCACGATAGAGCGATCGATCAGGGCCTGATCGCCGCTCTGATCTGCGGGTGCGATGAAGATTCTTGGCATCGGTCGCTCTCCGGACTCGTTTCCGAGTGTGTTGTGCAGTTTCGGACCGTTGAAATCGCCGCGAAGCGGTTATGCGATTATTTCTAGTCGCCCGACTATTTGCAACGGCGTTGCGCTGTTCCGTGGCTGCAGA
This sequence comes from uncultured Chromatiaceae bacterium, assembly GCA_964541975.1. GTDB lineage: Bacteria > Pseudomonadota > Gammaproteobacteria > Steroidobacterales > SMWD01. The sequence continues at coordinate 2,364 of CAZISL010000135.1, forward strand.
AAGGGTATGATTAGCGGCTTTTCGCGCCCGGACCCTGCCAATTTTCGCCGGCATGGGTGCCCGCAACAGAGAATTCCAGGGTCATGAGTCACAGCGCTTGGCGAGTTCACAAATTCGGCGGCAGCAGCCTCGCTGATGCCGCCTGCTTCCGCCGCGTCGCGGATATTCTGTTCGGCGAGTCTGCTGGACGGCAGGCGGTCGTCGTATCGGCCATGGGCGGCATGACGGACGCGTTGCTGCGTCTCGTCGCGATTGCCGAAAAGGCACCCGGCGAAATCGGTCCCGGCCTGGACCAGATCGCCGAGCGCTACAGAAACACGGTCGGAGAGCTCCTCGGTGACGTTAGTGGGGGTGACGTTAGTGGGGGTGACGGTAATGCGGCGACGGTCTTGCTGGCGGGTTTTGACCAGGACCTCGCCGATGCGCGCGACGTGTTGCATGCGGTGTCACTGGTGCGTGCTGCGGCGGACCGCAGTCGGGACCTGATCGCCGGGTTCGGCGAACTCTGGTCCGCTCGATTGCTCGGCGCGCTCCTCAAACAGCGATCTATCGAGTCCGGGGACGGGCGCGACGCAAACTGGCTAGACGCGCGTAAGCTCGTCGTCGTCGACCACGGCGAGATGGGCCCGGCCGTGCTGTGGGAGCCCTCGACGGAAAACGCGCGCCGCGAATTTCCCGAAGATCGTCATGGAATCGTCGTCGTGACCGGCTTCATCGCGTCCGATTCCGAGGGGCTGAATACCACGCTGGGCCGCAATGGCAGCGATTTTTCCGCCTCGATCCTGGCGGCGTTGCTGGAGGCCGAGTCGATCACGATCTGGACCGACGTCGACGGCGTCATGAGCGCCGATCCGAATCGTGTGCCTGATGCGACCGTTATCAGCGACCTGTCCTACAACGAGGCAATGGAACTGGCGTACTTCGGCGCCAAGGTCATTCACCCGCAGACGATGTCGCCGGCGATCGCGCGCGGGATTCCGATCTGGATTCGTAACACGTTCAACACGGTCGCACCGGGATCACGCATCGGGATACCTCTTAACGGCGATCATGCAATCAAGGGCGTGACCTCCGTGGACGACGTCGCGCTCGTCAACCTCGAGGGCGCCGGGATGATTGGCGTTCCCGGCACTGCGGACCGCCTGTTCGGCGCGCTGCGCGATGCCGGCATCTCGGTCATCCTGATATCGCAGGCGAGTTCCGAGCATTCGATCTGTTTCGCGATCCCGGGCAGGAACGCAGCCGAGGTCGAGTCCGTCGTGCAACGGGCATTCCGGGCCGAGCTGGAGCAGGGGCTCATCCACGATGTTGAGCTCCAGAAAAATTGCAGCATCATCGCCGTCGTCGGCGACGGGATGGCAGGGCTACCGGGCATCGCCGCCAAGTTCTTCGGCACGCTAGGCGCGGCCGGGATCAGCGTCAGGGCGATCGCGCAGGGTTCGTCCGAGCGGAACATATCGGCGGTGCTGGATCGCGAGGACGCGATGCGCGCCTTGCGCGCCGCACATTCCGGGTTCTACCTGTCCAACAAGACGATATCCGTCGGACTGATCGGCCCTGGCAATGTCGGTGGGGTATTGCTCGATCAGATCGCAGCGCAGGCGGAACGGTTGCGTGAAGAATTCAGCCTCGATTTTCGCGTACGCGCCATCGCCACGTCGTCCCGGATGCATCTCGCCGAGCGGGCGGTGGATCTCGCGAACTGGCGGGAAGTGCTCGAGAACGAGGCCGAGCCCGTCGACTGGGACGTCTTTGCGGCGCACGTCAACGCCGATCATCTGCCGCACGCCGCGATCGTCGACTGCAGCGCCAGCGACGAGATTGCAGGCTTTTACATCGATTGGTTCCGCGACGGGATCCACGTCGTCACGCCGAACAAGAAGGCCCATTCCGGGGCGCTCGACTACTACGATCAATTGAAAGCCGAGCGTCGCGCGCACGGCGTGCACTTTTTGTATGAGACCACCGTCGGTGCCGCGCTGCCCGTCATCGAAACACTGCGTGACCTGCGGCAGACCGGCGACGAGATCATCAGCATCGAGGGTGTGTTCTCCGGGACGCTCGCTTACCTGTTCAACGTATTTGACACGAGCAAGCCGTTCTCGCAGATCGTTCGAGAGGCGCGCGAGGCGGGATACACGGAGCCGGACCCGCGTGACGACCTGTCGGGGATGGACGTCGCGCGCAAGGTCATTATCCTAGCTCGCGAGATGGGGATGCGCCTGGAGCTCGAGGATATCGAAGTAGCAAGCCTCGTGCCGGAGGGCCTCGCCGATGGTGACGTCGACGGGTTCCTCGATGCGCTTGGAGACCACGACGCGGCGATGGCGGAGCGCTGGCGCGTGGCCCATGATTCGGGACAGATACTTCGCTATGTCGGCCGGCTGAACCACGACGATGGCGCGACCGTTCGTCTCGAAGCGTTGCCGGCCGAGCACGCATTCGGCAACATGAACCTGACGGACAACGTCGTTCGGTACGTGTCGGAACGCTACAGCGATAATCCGCTGGTCGTGCAGGGTCCCGGGGCGGGGCCCGTGGTTACCGCGGCCGGCGTCTTCGCCGACCTGTTGCGACTGGCTGCATATCTCGGCGCCACCCGTTAGGCGTCCATAACAGAGCGAGCCAAATGAAATTCGTCAGTACCAGAGCAAGCGAGCCGGTCTGCCTGGAACAGGCCATTATGAGCGGCACGGCTCCCGACGGGGGCTTGTACGTGCCTGAGTCGCTGCCCGAATTCTCGATCGTAGACTTCGACGGGCTGGAGACTTTCAGCGACATCGCAACGCGCTTTCTGCAGCCGTTTTATGCGGGTACGAGTCTCGAGGCTGAGTTGCCGAGCCTGTGCGCGGACGCGTTGAACTTCCCGGTGCCGCTGCGGCGACTCGAAGGGCAGGGCGATGGCCTGTCGGTGCTGGAGATCTTTCACGGACCGACGGCCGCGTTCAAGGATGTCGGCGCCCGTTTCCTGGCGGCCAACATGGTCGCGATACTCGCCGGCAGGAAATATGCAGAACCGCCGGTCACCATCGTCGTGGCGACATCCGGCGATACCGGCGGCGCCGTTGCGGCGGCTTTCCATCGCCAACCCGGTACGCGTGTCGTCGTGCTGTTCCCGGATGGACGGGTCTCGCCGCGTCAGCAGCATCAGCTCACCTGTTGGGGCGAAAATATCGTCTCGCTGGCCGTGCGCGGTGAGTTCGACGACTGTCAGCGGCTCGCCAAAGCGACGTTTGCCGATGAGAACCTCGCGAAACAGCATCACTTGTGTTCGGCGAACAGCATCAATGTTGGCCGCCTGTTGCCGCAGGCTTGCTACTACGCCAAGGCGAGCCTCGAGCACTATCGCACGACCGGTAAAGCGAGCAATTTCGTCGTCCCGACAGGCAATCTTGGCAACGGTTTCGCCTGCGTCTGGGCCAAGCGGATGGGGTTGCCGATCGATCGCATCGTCTTCGCGACGAATGCGAACACGACGATCCCCGATTTCCTGAGCAGCGGCGACTGGACGCCGAGACCAAGCAAGGCGACGCTCGCTTCGGCAATGGACGTGGGCGACCCGAGCAACATGGAACGCCTTCGGGCGCTGTGTGGCGACGCAGAGGCGATTCGCGACGTCGTCAGCGCGTTCCCGGTGACCGACGCTGTCATACGCGACACGATCAAGGACGAATACGCCCGACACTCTGTCGCGTGGTGCCCGCACACGGCGACGGGCCTGCACGTCTATCGGGAATTGCCGGAGAGCCTGCGAGAGGGCCGTCACTGGATCGTCGTCGCGACCGCACACGCGGCCAAGTTCGATACCATCGTCGAACCGCTGCTGGGCATCACAATCGAGCCACCACCCGAGCTCGCGGCGTTGCTGGACTGGCCCGCTCACTTCGACACGATCAACCCGGCGCTCGCAGAAATCGAGAGCCGGCTTTAACTGGTGGCGACATACGATGCCTGAATTGTCAGACGCTCAATTGATTTATTCCGGCCTGGGCGTTGCCGCCGCGCTGTTGATTCTGATCATCATCATCTGGAGATGGCGCGCCGGTCGGAGTCTGCAGAAGCGCCTCGAACAGTGTGGTGTAGAGTTGCTGTCCAATATCCTGATCCCCAATGGTGAGGGCGGCGAGATACACGTCGAGTACGTGCTACTGACGCGAACCGGGGTCGTCGTCATCGAGATCAGGGACGTGGAGGGCAATGTCTTCGGCAGTGACTCGATGCAGGACTGGACCGTCATCTCCGATACGCGACGTTTCACGTTCAGCAATCCGCAGACGGCGTTCTATGATCGCGTCGCGGCAGTCCGGCGGCTGTTGCCGGACGTGCCGGTCAAAGGCTATATCTCATTCCTGCCCAAGGCGGAGTTCACCAAAGGTCGTCCGTCGGACGTGATCGAATTCGAAGTGATGCTCGATGAGCTCCACAAAGAAATGAAGTCTTCCGTCGCAGATTCGGTCGATGCTTTCTATCCGCATTGGTCGAAACTGCGCGACGAAGCTGTCGCGACGCAGTTCGGTCAACTACTCAAGGACTGAGTTCCGTTCAGCGTTGATTCAGGCCGAAGAGCCGTTCCGCATTCGCTGTCGCCGCTTTTGCAACGACCTCCACATCCTGATTCATGTGCCGGGCGAGCCTCTCGAGGACGTGCGGGAGAACACCCGGTTCGTTGCGCCGGCCCGAGGGTTTTTCCTTCAGGTCGCGCGGCAGCAGGTAGGGCGCATCCGTCTCGATCAGGACGCGGTCGAGCGGCAGGATGGTGACTGCCTCACGCAGAGCATCGCCTCGTCGCTCATCGCAAATCCAGCCGGTGATACCGATATACAACCCGAGTTCGAGATAGGCCTCGAGTTCTTCGCTGCCGCCCGTGAAGCAGTGTGCGACGCCGCCGCTGATGTCGGCAACGTGATCAGTCAGCAGCGCCAGGAACGACTCATGTGCATCGCGCTGGTGCAGGAACACCGGCTTCCCGGTATCGACCGCGATACGCAGTTGCGTCTCGAACACCTGTAATTGCACGTGGCGCGGCGAGTAGTTGCGAAAGAAATCCAGGCCGCATTCGCCAATGGCAACGACCGCCTCGTGTTCAGCGAGCTCCCTGAGACGTGTGACCGCCGCCGCGTCGACTTCCGTCGCATGATGTGGATGTACGCCCGACGTCGCATAGATGCGACCGGGGTACTCGCCGACCAGACGCAATGCGGCTGCAGTGGCTTCGACGGATGTGCCCGTCACAATGATGCGATTAACACCGACGTCCGCGGCACGTTGCATGACGGAGTCACGGTCCGGATCGAAACTGTCATGAGTGAGGTTTGCGCCGATGTCGATCAAGTCATGCATTTTGGGATCCGAGTGCGTTGACGAGTGCGGGCAGAACCCGACCACTGGGTCCCGCGAGAACGAAATCCGCGATCGCGGTCAGCGGCGTGCTTTCTGGATTGATCTCGACGAGGCAAGCGCCCCGTTCCTTTGCCACCTCGGCGAGGCTCGCCGCAGGCTGAACCTGGGCCGACGTACCTGCGACGAGCATGACGTCACAATCGGCCACCGCTTGCAGCGCGGATTCGAGCGCCGCCGGCGGAATCGGTTCGCCGAACCAGACGACATCCGGCCGAAGCGCGCCTCCGCAGTCCGGGCAGCGCGGCGGTGACGTATCGTCTGTTAGGTCGACTTCTACGCCGCAGCCCTGAACCGAGCACTTGCTGCGCATGATGTTGCCGTGAAACTCGATGACGTGGTCGCTGCCGGCGCGCTGGTGCAGCCCGTCGACGTTTTGCGTGATCAGCGTCAGAGCAGTGACGCGGCGGGCCAGTTCGGCGAGCGCACGGTGTCCGGCGTTGGGCTGCACGTCAGCGATGATGCCGCGACGCCATTGATACCAGTCCCAGACGAACTGCGGATTCTGAGCGAACGCTGCGGGAGTCGCGAGATCCTCCGGACGATACTTTGCCCATAATCCCGTTTGCGCGTCGCGAAACGTCGGTACGCCGCTTTCGGCGGACGTACCGGATCCCGTCAGGACGACCGTGAGGGTGGAAGCGGCGAGGCGCTCGGCAACCAGCTGAACGGGGTCAGACTCAACCACTACCAATCAGGCAGCGAGCTGCCGCAGCACGTAGTGCAGGATGCCGCCGTTGCGGTAGTAGTCACGTTCCTTCGGCGTATCGATGCGTACCTGCGCCGTAAATTCGACTGTGCCGCCGTCGACCCTGGTCGCCGTGACGCTGACTTCCGACGCCTCCGCATTATTAAGTCTGGCGATATCGTAAGTCTCCGTGCCATCCAGACCCAGCGAACCGGCAGACTCGCCGTCATTGAACTGCAGCGGCAAGACGCCCATACCGATCAGGTTCGAACGATGGATGCGCTCGTACGTTTCGGCGATAACCGCGCGCACGCCGAGCAGCTTCGTGCCCTTGGCGGCCCAGTCACGCGATGATCCCATGCCGTATTCCTTGCCGGCGATGACGACGAGCGGCGTGGCGTCTTCGGCATAGCGAACGGACGCGTCATAGATCGTCATCTGTTCACCGTCCGGCTGATGTTGCGTCCAGCCGCCCTCGGTGCCCGGGGCGAGCTGATTGCGCAACCGGATGTTCGCGAACGTGCCCCGCATCATGACCTCGTGATTGCCTCGGCGCGACCCGTACGAGTTGAAGTCCTTCGGGTCGACGCCCTGTCCGATCAGGTACTTGCCGGCCGGCGTGTCCGGCGCGAATGAACCGGCAGGGGAGATATGGTCGGTCGTTACGTTGTCGCCCAGTAGCGCAAGCACGCGCGCGCCCCGAATATCTTCGACCGGATCGGTCTGCAACGACATGCCTTCGAAGTAGGGTGGGTTGCGAACATAGGTCGAGTCCGGCGCCCATTCGAAAATCTCGCCGGTCGACACGTCCAGGCTATTCCAGTTCTCGTCGCCGGCGAATACGCCTGCATAGCTCGAGCGAAACATGTCGGAATCGATCGTCGCGCCGACGATCTCCTGGATCTCCTTCTGGCTCGGCCAGATATCCCTGAGGTAGACCGGCTTGCCTTCTCGATCGTTACCGAGCGAGTCCTTCGTCAGGTCGACGTCCATCGACCCGACGAGCGCATACGCGACGACCAGCGGCGGCGACGCGAGGAAGTTCATCTTGACGAGCGGATGAATGCGGCCTTCGAAGTTCCGGTTGCCCGACAGGACGCTGCAGCCGAGCAGGTCGTTGTCGCGAACCGCCGCGCCGATCGACTCATCGAGCGGCCCGGAGTTGCCGATACAGGTCGTGCAGCCATAACCGACGACGTTGAATCCAAGTGCATCCAGATCATCCGTCAGTCCGGACTCGTCCAGATAGGCACTGACGACGCGCGAACCCGGGCCGAGGCTGGTCTTGACCCATGGCTGAACCCGCAGGCCCCGCGCCGCGGCGTTGCGGGCCAACAGACCGGCGCCGACCATGACCGACGGATTCGATGTGTTCGTGCAACTCGTGATCGAGGCGATCAGGATTGCGCCGTCCTTCAGATCGAAGGTCTCGCCATTCTTCGTGACGCTCGCCGACTTGACGTCGCCGCCGCCGGCTTCCTTACGGCAGGATTCGTACGTGCTCGCCGCGTCGGTCAGAGCGATGCGATCGTGCGGCCGGCTCGGGCCCGAAATACACGGTTCGACCGAGGCGAGATCCAGTTCCAGCACGTCGGTGTACAGCGGATCCGGCTGGCCGTCTTCGCGCCACATCCCCTGCGCCCTGGCGTAGGCCTCGACGAGTTCGATCTGCTTCTGCTCGCGGCCGGACAACTCGAGGTAGCGAATCGTCTCGCCGTCGATCGGAAAGATGCCGCAGGTGCTGCCGAATTCCGGCGCCATGTTCGCGAGTGTGGCGCGGTCCGCGAGCGGCAGGCTCGACAGGCCGTCGCCGAAGAACTCGACAAATTTGCCGACTACGCCTTTCGCGCGGAGCATCTGCGTTACGGTCAGCACCAGGTCGGTTGCGGTCGTGCCTTCCTTCAGGCTGCCGCTTAAACGGAAACCGATGACCTGGGGAATTAGCATCGTGATCGGCTGGCCGAGCATGGCCGCTTCTGCCTCGATGCCGCCGACGCCCCAGCCGAGCACGCCGAGTCCGTTGATCATCGTCGTGTGCGAATCGGTGCCGACGACGGTATCGGGGTAGGCGACGCGCTCGCCGTTCTTCTCCGCGTCAAATACGACGCGCGCCAGGTACTCGAGGTTGACCTGGTGGACGATGCCCGTATTCGGCGGGACGACGCGGAAATTGTGGAAGGCGTTCTGTCCCCAGCGCAGGAACTGGTAGCGTTCTTCATTGCGCTGGAATTCGATCGCCGTGTTCTGCGACAGCGCCTGCGGCGTGCCGTACTTGTCGATCTGCACGGAGTGATCGATGACGAGTTCCGCGGGTGACAGTGGATTGATCTTCGCTGCCTCGCCGCCGAGCTTGACGACCGCATCGCGCATGGCGGCGAGGTCGACGACGGCCGGCACGCCGGTGAAATCCTGCATGACGACACGGCCGGGCGTGAAAGCGATTTCCTGGCTCGGCGTGGCCTTCGGGTCCCAGTTGGCCAGGGCGCTGATGTCGTCGGGCGTGACGTCGATGGAATCGGCGTGACGGAGCAGGTTCTCGAGCAGGATCTTCAGCGAGAACGGCAGCCGGTCGACGTGTCCGTCCCTCATGGCCTTGAGTGAGTAAATCTGGTAGTCGGTCCCGCCAACGGACAGGACTGTCTTCGCGTCAATTGCTTGCGCCATCGAGAATCTCCGTGTGAAGTGGCCTATTCCGGCCGCTATGCCCGCTCGCGTTCTGCGCACCGATGCGGCAGACGTGCGGCTGGCTCAAATGAGGCGCGGAATTATAACGGAGCGCTCCCGGTGTCGGCCACTCGGACGTTGAATTCGGTCGCGGCGGATTCATCCGCCGCCAACGCCCTCGCGATTGGCCCGCCGCCGAGGCATTCCGCGCCTCGATAGAACACGGCGTACTGGCCCGGCGTCACGGCCCACTGGGGCTGCTGGAAGTGAACCTCGAGTTCGTCCCCGCAGATGCTGGCGGCGCAGTCGATGTCGGCCTGCCGGTAACGGGTTTTGACGCAGCAGTGCAGCGTGCCGTCGTCCGCCAGTCCGTGCGGCTGGCCGCCGATCCAGTGGACGTTGCTCGCGGCCAGGCCCTCGGACCACAGCAGCGGGTGGTCGCGACCCTGCACGACGACCAGCACGTTGCGCCGCTGGTCCTTCGCGGCGACGAACCAGGGATCGTCGCTGCCGTCGGCCAGCCCACCGATGCCGAGGCCCTGGCGCTGCCCGAGCGTGTAGTAGGCGAGGCCGTGGTGCCGCCCGACGATGCGGCCGTCCGGCGTCAGCATGTCGCCAGGGCTTTCGGGAACGAAGCGACTCAGGAATTCTCTGAATGGCCGTTCGCCGATAAAACAGATCCCCGTGCTGTCGGGTTTGTCGTAGACCGTCAGGCCGGCCTCGTTCGCGATCCGCCTGACCTCGCCTTTCTTCAGGTCGCCCAGCGGGAAGAGCGTCTTGCCGAACGCCTCGCGGGATACCTGGTGGAGAAAATAACTCTGGTCCTTGTTCGGGTCCGCGCCCTTCAGCAGGCGCCCGTCGGGCGTCATGCGCGCATAGTGGCCGGTCGCGATACGCTCGCCGCCAAGCCGCTGGGCGTAATCGAGCAGGACGCCGAACTTGATCTCCCGGTTGCACAGCACGTCCGGATTCGGCGTGCGGCCCGACTCGTACTCGGCGAGGAAATCCGCGAACACGTGCTCGCGATACTCCGCCGCGAAGTTGACGTGGTGCAGGGGGATCTCCAGGTCCGCGCAGATACTGCGCGCATCCTGCAGATCTGTGGCGGCGGTGCAGTAACCGTCGTCATCCTCCCAGTTGGTCATGTGCAGTCCTTCGACGCGATGACCTGCGCGGAGCAGGGTCAGCGCGGCGACCGCCGAGTCGACGCCACCGGATATCGCACAGATGATTCGGGATTCTGCAGGCATGCGCGAATTATCCGCGCAATTCGGTGACGGAAAAAGGATGCAGGTGAAGAATCTGCGGCGGGCGTGCCGCGGAATCGATCAGACGCGCAGTTCGCGCAGCTCCTGCTGATACGCCGACGCGTCCCAGATCTCATCGAACAGGCCGAGGTAGCGGCGGGCGAC
>CAZISL010000136.1:0-4194 GCA_964541975.1 uncultured Chromatiaceae bacterium
ATTGTCGTACGGCGAGTACGACAGTATGTAATCGTAGTAGGCCTGTTGCTGCGGGTTGCCCCATTCGTCGAACTCGCCGGTCGTCAGCGGGATCGACTCGTCGAGCATCGTCGTGACGGCGTCGACGAACGGGACGTCGGCGACGACGACCCGATACAGCTCGGGGGCGAGGTTTGCGACAGCGCCGATCAGCAGTCCGCCGGCGCTGCCGGCGGCGGCGATGACGTGGTCCGGATGCGCATAACCCTCGTTCACGAGGAACCGGGTCACGTCGATGAAATCGGTGAACGAATTCATCTTGTTCAGTAGCTTTCCGTCGTCGTACCAGTGGCGCCCCATTTCCTGGCCGCCGCGGACATGGGCGATCGCGTAGACGAAACCGCGGTCGAGCAGCGACAGGATATCCTCGTCGAACTCCGGATCCGTCGAGTAGCCATAGGCGCCATACGCGTACTGGTATAGCGGCGCGGTGCCGTCGGCCTCGAAGCCCTTGCGGTACACGAGCGTCACGGGAATGTGCTCGCCGTCGCGCGCGTCCGCCCATAATCGCTCCGTCTCATAGTTGCCCGCGTCGAAGCCACCGAATACCTCGTCCTGCTTCAGCAGCTTCCGTTCGCCGGTGTCGACGTTCAGTTCATAGATCGTGTCCGGGGTTGTCAGCGAGCTGTAGCTGTAGCGCAGCCAGTTCGTGTCCTGTTCCGGGTTGTCGTCGATGTCCATCGCGAACGCCGGCTCGGCGGACTCGATGGGGAAATCCGTTTCGCCGTCCCAGGACAGGACTCGCAGGCGCCGCAGCCCGTCGCGGCGCTCGGCGATCGCGATGAAGTCGCGGAAGGCATCGAACTCGCCGATATAGACGTTCTCGTCGTGCGGAACGAGCTCCGCCCAGTTTCCCCGGTCCAGCGTCGCGCCATGCGGAGCCGTCATGATGCGGAAGTTCTCAGCCTGCCAGTTCGTGCGGAAGATCCAGCGACCACCGACGTGATCGGCGTCGTACTCATGCCCGCGCTCGCGTGCGTGCAGGATACGGAATTCGCCATCGCGTTCATCGGCCGGCAGGTAGCGCATCTCGTCGGTTATCGTACTGGCCAGGTGAATAATGACGTATCGATCGTCTCCGGTATGCCCGAGCGACATGTAAAAACTGTGGTCGGATTCCTCATAGACGGTCTCGTCTTCGGCTACATCCGTGCCGAGCCGGTGTTTCCTGACGCGAACGCCGAGCAGCGTCGTCGGGTCGCGTTCGATGTAGAACAGCGTTTCGTTGTCCTCTGCCCACGCCAGCGACGAGGTGTTGCCAGGGATTCGGTCCGGCAGGGTCTCGCCGGTGCTCAGGTCCTTGAAGCGGATCGTGTAGAGCCGCCGGCCCGCCGTGTCTTCGGCATACGCGATCAGCCGGTTGTCGTAACTGATGTCATAGTTCGCGATGCTGTAGTAGTCGTGACCTTCGGCCAGCCCGGCTTCGTCCAGCATGATCTCTTCGGGCGCCTCGACCGAGCCCTTGCGCCGCGCGAGGATCGGGTACTCGCCATCAGGTTCGAAGCGTTCGTAGTACCAGTACCCGCGATGCCGGGCCGGCACCGACGAATCGTCCTTCTTCATGCGGCCGACCAGTTCGTCGAACAGCTCGTCCTGCAGCGCCTTGACGGGTTCCAGTTGCGCGGCCTTGTAGGCATTCTCCGCGGCAAGGTAGGCCAGAACATCCGGGTCTTCGCGTTGATCGTCGCGTAGCCAGTAGTAGTTGTCGACGCGGTCGCCGTGTGGCGATTCGACGGTATACGGGCGGGTTTCCGCGAGGGGTGGGGTCGGGTCATTCATGTGCGGGGATTCGGGCGTTGATTGGGGGCGTTCGCCGCAGCCGGCCATGGATAGCGCGGTGGCGATCACGCAGATTATGTGGTCGGGGCGAGCCATTTGTTGCGAATGATACCCGCTGGTGTCGACGGCCAAACGCGCGCGGGCACATTTTTCTGCTAAATTTCGCGAACGTGAATAGCTGTCTGGGGCAGTATACGCATGACGACTATGGCCGACCTGGAAGAGCAGAAACGCGAACTCGAAGCGCGCCTCGACGCGGGCGACCTGACAGCGCAGGCTGCGCTCGCGCGGGTGGACCGGGCGATCGCGGCGCGTCGCCTGAAAATTGAGCACAGCCGCAAGCGCGTCGCGGCGGCGCATTCCGCCGTCGCGGCCGGGATGCCGGCCGACGATGCGCGCAAGCCGAACAAGCGCGCGCCCGCGAGCCGGGCCGCCAGCAAGCGTCGGCCGTTGAATCGATTCGAGTGATTGGAAGCCCGGACGGCAGATGAGCGAATCCGCACCCGCAGACGTCGAGCGCGCCAGGATTCTCGGCGAAACGGCGCGAATCGCGTGGAGCGAGCTGCAACGCTGGTTTGCCAGCGGGACCGCGATCTTTGTATCGCCAGAGCTCGACTTGGTCGAGATCGCGTACCAATTGTCGATAGACAACGCAGCCGGCTTCCACGAATGGGTGTCGACTGGCCTGATAGACCGGGTCACCGATGAGCAGGCGGTGGACTGGCTGCAAGCGGATGCGATGGTCTGGGCCGTCGTCGTCAAACCTTGGGTGCTGGTGCAACCGATTGCGCCAGACTTCACACATTAATGGAGAGTAGAGAATGATCACGTATGCATATTGGGCCGTCGTCTTCGCCGCAGTTTTCGGCGTCATCTGGATGTTCGGTCGGATGGACCAGTGGAAGGGGGCGCTGATCGGCGGAGCCGTCATTCTTCTGATCGGCTGGGCGTCCTACTACTTCTATTTTCAGCAGGTGTTCGTCAAGCGCTGGGGCGGTGTCATGAGTATCACCGTGCCCGCAGGGCAGCTGCATATCACGGCCACCTGGAAAGATGACAACCTGTGGATCGAAAACTACGATCCGCAGACGAACAAGTGCATCTTCAGCGAGTACTCGAAGGGCAACGTCCTGGAGGGTCGGGTCACGATCAAGAACTGCAATCCGATCATTCCCGGCGCGCCGAACCTACCGAACGTGCCGCAGTCACAGTGATGCCGCGGGGGCGACGGGCGTGGCCCGCCGCCCCGTTGGCGGATGACGCAGATCAGACGAAATTGCCGAAGTCGTTCAGGCAGGACGCATAGGCCAGCCCGATCGACAGCAGAATCGTGATCGACGTAACGCTGTCGTAGATTCTCCTTTTCATGTCGTCCTCCTCGGTGGTGGTTGTTCCGGGGCACAAAAAACCCCGGTCAGCAGAGCCGGCCGGGGTTTCAGGTCCGGAAGGCTCTATCCATGGCCTTCCGGTATGTTCGAAAGGCGTCAGGTCATTACATGCGCGCATGCCGTGCGCGGCGTGACGGCGCGACAAGCTTCGCTCGTCGGCATGACATGCATGTGATGTTTTTGTCTCTTCATCAGCGTTTTCGCTTCAATGATCCTTCAATGGGGCGCGTACTCTAACAGCGCCGTCGTTCGTGTCAACACATAGACGGCAGGATTCATAAAAAGTTCATCTGCTGTCGTCAAATGGCTCGGCACGGCCGGTCGAATCTTCCCATTTTGATATGATCGGGTGAAAATAAGAGGGAGAAGGTAATGAACGCCAACACTCAACTCGATCCTCATATCGCCTATTGCGGTCTGGACTGCTCCGGCTGCGACGTCTATCGCGCGACCGCTTTCGACGACGATGGCATGCGCCGCGAGTATGCGGACAAGGTCTTCGCCCAGTTCAAGGTCAAGGTCGAACCGGAGAGCGTCAACTGCCACGGTTGCCGTGACGCGCGACCGAAGACCGGATACTGTGCGTTTTGCGAGGTGCGGCAGTGCGCGATCGACCGGGGTCTCGAGAACTGCGCAACCTGCGAAGACTACGGCTGCGAGAAACTGCAGAAGGTCCACGCCGCCATGATTAACGTCGGCAAGGCGATCGACGGAGTCGCCACGGCGAGCCTGAACCTGCAGGCGATCCGGCGCGATAAAGGGCTGGAGTGATGGCGGAGAAACCTGCCGACTGGAAAATGCCCGAGGGCAAGTACGCCGGAGATGTGACCGCGCGCGAGGCATGGGACGCGCTGGCGCAGGATCCCGCGGCCGTGCTGGTCGACGTGCGCACCCAGGTCGAGTGGCAGTTGATCGGCAAGCCCGATCTGTCATCGATCGAGCGCGAACCGATCTACCTGCAGTGGGTCACGATGCAGGGCGTGAATCA
>CAZISL010000137.1:0-6316 GCA_964541975.1 uncultured Chromatiaceae bacterium
CCAATGATCAGATTGCGTCGATTCATGTGTCACTTCTGGAGAAAAGGTGCGGGTTTATTTAACTAATGAAGTCTACCGAAACTGCATGAACTCATCGAAATTGCGCTTGATCTTCGACTTGATGGCGGTGTTAGGATTTCAACATGAGCAGGAAAGCAGAAGACGTTTACGCGGATGCGCTCGCGCTGAGCGACGAAGAGCAGCAGAAGCTGCGGGAACTCCTCGCGATCAGGGCAACTGGAGATTTCGCGAGCCCGGAGATCGAGCGGGCGTGGAGAGAGGAGTGCGACCGCCGCGTCGAGGCGTTGGATCGGGGTGATATGGAGTTGATCCCGCACGAAGAAGTCTTTCAGCGTCTTCGCGCACGACTCACCGGCTGAGTTGGCATGGAAGTGCGTTGGGGCAGGGCCGCCGAGCGCGAATTGTCAGGCGCCGCGCAGTTTTTGCTCTGACCCCGTGTCGGAATTCGACAGGCGGTTGCGCTGTCCGGTACTCCACCCGGCCGCCACGTACCTGCGTCATGCTTGGTACTTGATGCGATGAAGCCATCAATACAAGGGGCTGTAGCGGCGCCACTCGTTTAGCTGCAGAAACTGACCAAGAGCAAAAAGCACGCCGTATCAGGTGACTTAACGACGTGACTGTCTCCGACTCGCATGGATGCGAACAAGTTTAATCAAACTTTAACGACAATCATCGAGGAAAAGACAATGATCAAGAAAATCTCGTTACTTTTGCTGACGGCGTTACTGGCGCTGCTCAGCGCCCAATCCGCCGTGGCTGCGCCGGACGGTGTGTCCGCCGGGCGCGAACAGCTGGTCGATGCGTTTGATGCGGCCTGGACCCGGGTGGTCCGCAGTGGCCAGTACCGCGACATCATCAATAACTTCGTCGAGCCAATTCCGGGCGTTATCGATGCGGCCGATTACATCGTTAATCAGTCCGATTGTTTGCCGAACCCGGATGTGACGCCGTTCCCGGGCAACCCGAAAGGTCGATTCGCTGAGATCCTCGCCAATGCAGAAATTCGCCAGGGCTCTGTGCTTGGCGCACCGTGGTTTGTTAGTGGAGGCAGAAATACCTCGGACTGGTTCAGCGGTGGGTTCGGAGGTTCGGACGTGCTCGCCGACCTTCTGGATGCGATACTCGCGGAAATCGCCAACCATTATGGTACCGGGCCAATCACGGTCACCCAGGTTGAAATCCCGTTCCCGTTCAATACCACGTCTGCCTTGCAGGACGGTATCTTTGGCTTGAACGTGAACGTTTTCAGCACCCAGTATGCACCGTTCCAACCGGTGCAATTGCCCGGCGTTACCGTCGACTTCCTGGATCAGTTCAACGCCAAGGGCGGTGAGTCGGAAGAACTTCGCCGACTCAAGGGACGTCGCGCAACGTGCACCCTGAGCAGCTCCGGCCAGTTTATTCACGTACCCGTCGGTTCGCCTTATACGATCAATAGTATCGATGATCTGCGCGCCGATCCGAGCATCAGTATCTGTACCGGCAACCTGGCGACCCAGACGTCCAATCAATACTTCCCGGACCACACGGTAGTGACCAAGCGCAGCTTCGATATCGCCGAATGCTACGAGGCGATGCGTGACGGCACGGCGGACGTCTTCATTAATTCGTTGCCGGTGATTCCGACAGCGGCCCAGATGGGTGTGGCCGGCGGTCCAGCCATGCAGCCGAGCGTCGATACCAAGATCGTCGCCGGCACGCCGTATTGGGTGCAAGAGGACAAAGTCGAATGTTACGCAGTCGCGAGCCCGCCGGGCCCGCCCAGCCCGTTCGGAACCTTCAGGCAATGTGAAAAGGATTAAGCGTCATGGCGGCATAACGCAAAGTGCTGCAACAAAACGCTGATTCGATGACGCCCCGGTTTCGGCCGGGGCGTTTTTTAATGGGATCAGACCCCGGGATTTAGAACGACTTCTTCGCCGGGGCGCAGGACGCGGCAGTCGGCGCCCAGTTGTTCGGCCTCGCGCTTGAACGTCGCGTCGTCGGCGATGGCGTAACGCTTCTTCAAAAT
Source organism: uncultured Chromatiaceae bacterium (assembly GCA_964541975.1). Lineage (GTDB taxonomy): Bacteria > Pseudomonadota > Gammaproteobacteria > Steroidobacterales > SMWD01. The sequence continues at coordinate 2,036 of CAZISL010000137.1, forward strand.
GAACGGCACGTTGTAGTGACACGGGATCACGCACTTCGGCGCGATCAGCCGGACGGCCTCGACCGCCGCGGGCACGTCCATCGACACGATGCCGCCGATCGGCACCATCAGCACGTCCGGTTCGAGTCCCGCCCACTCGGGTTGCAACAGCGAGTCGCCGAGGTTGACGAGCCGCTGGCCGTCGAGTGTGATCTCGAAACCCGTCGCGCCCAAGCCGACACGCTCGCCGGGGCCGGGTTTGCGCTCGAGCGTCATGATGAGCAGCGGGATCTTCATCACGCCATGCACGGCCTTCAGCGCGTGGAAGCCGACGCCGTCGAGCGTTGCTGACTCGCCGACGTCGAGCGCGGTGACGCGGTCGAACTCGACCCACGACGTCAGCTCCTTGCCGCGCGGGTCCACGAGCAGCGTTTTGCCGTTCTCGGTCCTTGTCAGGGCTTTTCCGCAGATCACGTGTGCGCCAGACGCCGCGGCGACGCGGTCGGACTGCCAGTGGTGGTCCGGGTCGCCGTGCGTGATCACGAGATGAGTGACCGTCGGCCATTCGGCCTCGGGAATCAGCGAGTGCAGGTTGAACAGCGCGCAGTGCTGCCCGGGATCGATCGCGATCTTCGTCGAACCCGATTCGATCAGAAAAGCGTTGTAGCCATAGTGCGTGATTTTCATCGGTCGTTGCCCACACGCGAGTCCGCAACGTCCACTCGATTTTAACGGCTAATCGTCGCGCCGACGTCGTGAGAAACCCTTACTGACCCCGATAGGCTGCTCGCCCTGACCGCGCGGAGGGCTGATATGCCGGACCGGATGACGGGAACCTGTTTTCCATCACTGAGTTCAGGCGGCCGATACCTCGTCGTCGGCTTCGCTCGTGAAGCGGTCCTCGACTTCCTGCAACAACGCCGCCATGTCGACATGCCGACCTTTCTGGTAGGCGGCCGACTGGAATGCGATGTCCATATCGTAAGCGCACTGATCGTCGCTGTTGTGGGCCCGAATCAGGTCCTGCAGCCGGTGGTTCGACTTGTCGAGGCCGTCGAGATTCGAGCCGGCGAGCAGCACCGCGAACTCATCGAGCCCGACGCGGCCGATGACGTCGGAGTCGCGGAAGCTCGACATCAGCAAGTGTGCGAATTCGCAGGCCGCGCGGTCGCCTTCGGCATGGCCATGCATATCCTCGATCGCCTGCATATTGGCGAAGTGGAATACCAGCGCCGAAGCCGGGTTTTCATTGCGCTCACAGAACTTGAGCAGGTGATCGGCGACCATGCAGAAGCCCAGTCTGTTCGACAGGCCGGTGACCGGATCGTTGCGCACCATCGACGCGGCGATCAGTTCCTCTTCGACCATGCGGCCGAGTTCACGCAGCAGGCCGCGTTCTTCCTTCGAGATTTCGCGGGGCTCGTTGTCGATAATGCACAGCGTGCCGATGCGGCTGCCGTCCGGCGCGCTGATCGGATAACCGGCATAGAAACGGATGTTCGGATCGCCGCAGACGAGCGGATTGTCGCAGAAGCGCTCGTCGGAGGTTGCGTCGTTGACCACCATGACCCGGTCATCGAGGATCGCATGGCCGCAGAATGAGATATCCCGCGGCGTCTCGGTCGCGTCGAGGCCCTGGCGTGACTTGAACCACTGGCGGTCGGCGTCGACGATGCTGACCAGCGCGATCGCCGTGCCGAAGATATTGCGCGCCAGGCGCGTGACGCGGTCGAAGCGCTCCTCGGGCGGCGTATCCAGCAGTTGCAAAGCTCTCAGAGTCTCGAGCCGGCGGAATTCGTCGGCAGGGATTGCAGGTTTGATCATCGCGACAGGCCCCGTGAAAGTTTGGGATATACCTATATATCGGCCAGTTCTGCCGCGGATTAAGTCATGTGGGTGGAATTCGGCGGACCCGTATCACACTTTCGGCATAAGGTGACTGGTCCAACTTCGCGGCGGCGACGACCATAAAAGTCGTAGACTGAACGGGGCGGCGCGAAGATCAGCCGGCGCTATCTTTTAGAGGAACTGCCATGATTCGTGGACTGCATCACAACGCGTATCGCTGCCGCGACTCCGAGGAGACGCGCCGGTTCTACGAGGATTTTCTCGGCCTGCCCCTGGCCGGGTCGCTGGCAATCGGTGAGACCAAGACGGGCCGCCAGACCGCGGTGCTGCATACCTTCTACGAGATGGACGACGGTTCCTACCTCGCATTCTTCGAGGACCCGAGCACCCCGTTCGACTTCAAGGACCAGCGTGATTTCGACCTGCACATCGCGCTCGAAGTCGAGCACTCGGTCCTCGAGCCGATGCTGGAGAAAGGACGCGCCGCGGGGATCGAGTCGCGCGGCATCGCGGACCATCGCTTCATCCAGTCCATCTACTTCCGCGATCCCAACGGTTACGTGATCGAGCTGACCGCGCGCATGCCCAATCACGATGCCGAGATGAATCCGGCGACCAACGGTGCGCGCGACATCCTCGATCGCTGGCAGGCGAACAAGGAGGCGCGGTCATGAGGGTCACTCGCGTCTTCGCGGATGCCGCGGGCGAGTCACATTTCGACACGCTCGACATCGAGCTCGAGGACCACGGTCCGATCGGCCGGCTGTCGGAACGCCATCCGGTCGGCAGCGTCATCTTCCGGGAGAATGACGCGGACTACGATTTCGACTGGCACAACGCACCGCAGCGCCAGTACATTGTGCTGCTCGATGGAGAGATCGAGATCGAGACCAGCGACGGCGAGAAACGCCGCTTTCGCGGTGGTGACATCTTGCTGGTTGAAGACGTCGACGGTCGCGGTCATCGCACGCGCACGGTGAATTATCAGCCGCGGCGATCATTGTTTCTGCCGCTCGACTAAGCAGCCGGAATCGGTGTCAGACACCAGAAATCTGTGGCGTCTTACGCCGATTGCCCATATAGTCACACCCTGACTAATCAGAACCGGAACGCGATGATCAGGAAACTCCTGCTGCTGGGCCTGCTGCGGGGCCAGAAGCTGCACGGCTACGGCCTCGTCGACTACCTGGCGACCCACGAGACCGGCGGCGCCGTGATCGGCAAGTCCAACGCCTATCGCCTGCTGCGCGCGCTCGAGGACGATGGCCTGATTCGCAGCCGCACCGAACGCGAGGGCAACCGGCCCGAGCGTCGCGTCTACGAGGTGACGGCGAAGGGCGAGGCCCTGTTTCGCGAGCAGCTGCGCGAGCAGCTGGCCATCGACGTGTCGGCCGATCAACCCGGCATCGCCGTGCTGAATTTCCTCGATGCGCTCGCGCCCGCCGAGGCCGCCGAACAACTGCAAAAACGCCGCGACCGCATCGCCGCGCGGCACCGCGAACTCGCGGACATGTCGGACGAGATTCGCCGTCTGCACCCGGCGCTCGACCTGAGCCTGCGGCACGTCGAAGTCGAGTTGCAGTGGCTCGACGCCAAGCTCGCCGAGCTGCGCCGCCAGGCCGCCGCCTGATAGCTATATAAGAAGACATGAACGCACTATTTTCCCGTCACAAGAAATGGCTGTTGCCGGTCGCCGTGCTGGCCGTCGCTTACGGTGCCGCGGTCGTGATCCGCGAGGCCGGCCCGGAAATCGAAGTCGTGACGCCCGAACAGCAGCCGCTCGTCGTGCGCGTGATCACGGCGCAACCGGAACGCGTGCGCCTGACCGTCTCGAGCCAGGGCGAGGTCGCGGCCGAGCACACGGTCGACCTGGCCAGCGAACTGCAGGGCACGATCACGCGCCGGTCGCCGGCGTTTGTGACCGGCGGCTATTTCAGGGCCGGTGATGTCCTGCTCGAGCTCGACCCGACCGACTACGAACTCGCGCGCGTGCGCGCCGCCGCGCGGGTCGCCGAGGAAATCGAGGCGCTGGAAATCGAAGAATCCGAAGCGGCGCTCGCGTCCGAGGGCCTGTTCCCGCTGCGCGAAGCGCGGGTCGCGTCGGCCGAGGCGCGCGTGAAGTCGGCGCGTGCCGAGGTCGCCCAGGCCGACGCCGACCTGAAGCGTACGAAGATTCGCGCGCCGTTCGACGGCCGCCTGCTGTTCCCGCAGGTGGACCTCGGCCAATATGTCAGCAAGGGCCAGGCGCTGGGGCGTTTGTATTCGACCGGCCTCGCCGAAATCCGGCTGCCGCTGACCGACCGGCAACTTCGTTATCTCGACCTGCCGTTCGGCGTGCGGCCCGGCGACGACGCGCTGCCCGAGACACCGGTGACCGTGCGCGCGACGGTCGGCGGCCGCCCGGCCGAGTGGCAGGGCCGGCTGCACCGCATGGAAGGCGCCGTCGATCCGGAC
>CAZISL010000138.1:0-4845 GCA_964541975.1 uncultured Chromatiaceae bacterium
GCGTCGAGGTCGATCGCAAGGTCCTCGCGGACATTGCCGTACACGACGCAGCTGCATTTTCCGCGTTGGCAGAACAGGCCAAAGCACAACTCGTCCAGAGCTGATCTCCGCGTCGATCCAGGGGGATAGGCCGATGCAGGACGTGGGAGAACTCGTCAGCCGCGCGTGCGCGGAGATTGAGTCTAGCGCCGACCTGGCGCAGCTCGACGAGGTGCGGGTCCGCTACCTCGGCAAGAAAGGCGCGATTACGTCGCAGCTGAAACAGCTGGGCTTGCTGTCGGCCGAGGATCGGCCGGCCGCCGGGCAGGCGATCAATCGCGCGAAGCAGTCGGTGCTCGATGCCATCCAGGCGCGTCGCGACGCGCTCGACAGCGAGCACCTGGCTGCCGAGCTGGAGGGCGGGGCGATCGACGTCACGCTGTCCGGGCGCGGGCAGACGATTGGCGGCGTTCATCCGGTTACGCGCACCCTGGAGCGGATCGAGCAGATCTTCGGCGCGGCTGGTTTTAGCGTTCACACCGGGCCCGAGATCGAGGACGAGCACCATAACTTCACGGCGCTCAACATCCCGGACAATCACCCCGCGCGGGCGATGCACGATACCTTCTATTTTCCGTCGGGCAAACTGCTGCGGACCCACACGTCGCCGGTGCAGATACGCGCGATGGCGGCGCACGGCGCGCCGATCCGGATCATCGCCCCCGGGCGTGTCTACCGCTGTGACTCGGACATGACGCACACGCCGATGTTTCACCAGGTCGAGGGCCTGGTCGTCGATCGCGGCGTCAGTTTCGCGAACCTGAAATCCGTGTTGCATGAATTCGTGGAAAGGTTCTTCGAGCGCAAGGCGGAGCTGCGTTTTCGTCCGTCGTATTTTCCGTTCACCGAACCGTCCGCCGAAGTCGATGTCCTGTCCGAGTCGGGCAAGTGGCTCGAGATCCTCGGCTGCGGCATGGTGCATCCGAATGTGTTGAGCGATGTCGGGATCGATCCTGAGGAATTCACCGGTTATGCATTCGGCATGGGTGCCGAACGGCTCTCCATGCTTCGTTACGGGGTCAATGATTTGCGCCAGTTCTTCGATAACGACCTGCAGTTCCTGCGGCAATTCAACGCGTGACGCGGCGGGACACCTGAACGATGAAGATCAGCGAATCCTGGCTGCGTGAGTGGGTCGATCCGGACCTCGATTCGGCAGCCCTGGCGCACCGGTTGACGATGCTCGGGCTCGAAGTCGACAGCGTCGAGCCGGCGGCGCCGGCGCTCGACAATGTCGTCGTCGGCGAGGTTCGGGCGGTCGCGCAGCATCCGAATGCCGATCGCTTGCGCGTCTGCGAGGTCGAGGTTGGTGAGTCCGAGCCGCTGTCGATCGTGTGCGGGGCGCCGAACGTTCAGGCCGGCGGGCGTTATCCCGTGGCGCTGGTGGGCGCTGTGTTGCCCGGTGGCCTCAAGATCAAACCGAGCAAGCTACGCGGCGAGCCGTCGGCGGGCATGTTGTGTTCGGGGGTGGAGCTCGGCATCGCCGAGGCTGCCGATGGACTGCTGGAACTCCACGGAGACCCGCCGGCCGGCATGCCCATCGCGCAAGCCCTGGACCTGGATGACCGGATCATCGATCTCGACCTGACGCCCAACCGGGCCGACTGTTTCTGCGTCGTGGGCGTCGCCCGCGACCTGGCCGCCGGTCAGCGGCTGGAGTTCGCTGAACCGACGATCGAGTCGGTGCCCGCGCAAACCGACACAACTTTCCCCGTCGAGCTCGCCGAGGGGGCCGGGTGCGCCCGGTTCGCAGGGCGAGTCATCAACGACATCGACCCGTCCGCCGTTTCGCCACTCTGGTTACGGGAGAAGCTGCGGCGCGTCGGTGTAAGACCCATATCGCCGGTCGTGGACGTGACCAACTTCGTCATGCTGGAACTCGGCCAGCCGCTGCACGGCTACGACCTCGGCAAACTGTCGGGCCGGATTGTCACGCGACGCGCGCACGACGGCGAGAAGCTCGTGTTGCTGGACGGCCAGGAGGTCACGCTGGATCACGAGGTGCTGGTCATCGCCGATGACTCGGGTGCGATCGGGATGGCGGGCATCATGGGCGGTGACTCGACGGCCGTTAGCGACGGGACGAACGAAGTATTTCTCGAGGCGGCGTTCTTCGAGCCTGACGTCATCGCGGGTCGCGCCCGGCGGTTCGGCATGCATACCGACGCGTCGGTTCGTTTCGAGCGCGGCGTAGACCCGGCGCACCAGTCGCGTGCGATCGAGCGCGCGACGCAGTTGCTGGTCGACATCGCCGGCGGGCGGCCGGGACCGATCGTCGAGCAGCGCCTCGATGCGGAATTGCCGTCGCGTGCGCCGGTTTTACTCCGGCGGACCCGCCTGGCGGCCGTGCTCGGCCATGAGATTTCCGACGCCGATGTGGAGGTCTTGCTCAGGGGCTTGTCTATGGAGGTCGTCGCTCGCGACGACGGGTGGGAGGTGTCGCCGCCGGCCGCCCGGTTCGACATCGAAATCGAGCCCGACCTGATCGAAGAGGTCGTGCGGCTATATGGCTACGACCGCATCCCCGAGGTGCCCGGCGAGTTCGAAACGCAGCTGGCGCGACAGACCGAGTTGGTCGTTCCCGAACCGCGGGTCAGGGCGACGCTGGTCGCGCGCGGATTCCAGGAGGCGATTACCTACAGCTTCATCTCGGATGCGCAGGGCCGCGCGTTCGGGCTCGAGGCCGGGGATCTGATGCTCGCGAACCCGATCTCGGCAGATCTCGCGATCATGCGCCAGTCCCTGTGGCCGGGTTTGCTGCAGGCGTTGAAACATAATCTTAACCGTCAGCAATCGCGGGTTCGGCTCTTTGAGTCAGGTATTAGGTTTTTACGGCAAGATACGGATATAATTGAAGAAAAGGTCGTTGCCGGATTGATCGCCGGGGCGGCAGCCCCCGAGCACTGGGACGGGGCGCCGCGCGCGGTCGACTTCTTCGACCTGAAGGCCGATCTCGAGTCGATGTTCGCGTTGACCGGCGCCGCCGATCAGTTCGAGTTTGTCGCGGCTAACCATTCGGCGTTGCGGCCCGGACGGTCGGCGCAGATCGTTCGGCAAGGAAAGGCGATCGGCTGGTGTGGCGAATTGCATCCGTCGCTGACGAAGACGCTGCAACTCGCCGAGACGCCGATGATGTTCGAACTGGATTACGAGCCGACATTTGCGGCTCGTGTGACAGCGTATGAAGGTGTTTCGAAGTTTCCGACCGTGCGAAGGGATATCGCCGTCGTAGTCCGACAGGAAGTCCCCGTTGCCGATCTCGAGAAATGTATTCGAGCTGCGGCCGGACGGGTTCTGCGCGATGTGGTCGTATTTGACATCTTCGCGGGCCAAAACATCGAGACTGGTTCTAAGAGTGTGGCTTTAGGCTTGATTTTGAAGGAGACTTCGCACCCTTAAAGACACCGAAGTGGACAAGATTGTTCACGCGGTGACGGAGAGCCTGGCTCGCGAATTCGACGCCACCATAAGAGAATAAATAACGATGGCTTTGACAAAAGCGGACATGGCTGAATCTTTGTTCAACGAGCTTGGTTTGAACAAGCGTGAAGCACGTGAACTCGTGGACGTGTTGTTCGAAGATTTACGCGCGGCGCTCGTGAGTGGGGAACAGGTCAAGTTGTCCGGATTCGGAAACTTCGATCTGCGGGATAAGAATCAAAGACCAGGACGAAACCCCAAGACCGGGGAAGAGATTCCGATCACGGCGCGACGCGTCGTGACGTTTCGTCCGGGACAAAAACTAAAGGCCCGAGTGGAATCGTATGCTGGAACCGGGGAATAACGCCGACCTGCCGCCCATACCGGGCAAACGCTATTTCACGATCGGTGAAGTCAGCGACCTCTGTGCCGTGAAACCGCACGTGCTTCGCTATTGGGAACAGGAGTTCCCGCAGCTGAAGCCCGTCAAGCGGCGCGGCAATCGACGTTACTACCAACGGCAGGACGTCATCATCATCCGTCAGATTCGGAGCCTGCTGTACGAAGACGGCTTCACGATCGGCGGCGCGAGGCAGAAGCTGATGGGCGAAGAAGCCAAGACGGACCACTCCCAGAGCCAGCAGGTCATCAAGCAGCTCCGGCAGGAGCTCGAAGAAGTCCTCAAGCTGCTGCGGCGCTGAAACCTCTCGGTTCGAGAGAATCTCTAAGGTATTATTGCGGCTGCCGGGCCCGGTCGGGCGCGGCGGATACTATTTACGGTCGGGGCGTGGCGCAGCCTGGTAGCGCACCTGCATGGGGTGCAGGGGGTCGGAGGTTCGAATCCTCTCGCCCCGACCAATTCCGCGTGTTTATTTGCACGCGATTTTCATCGGTCGGCAAAACGACGCAAGATTCTCTAGTCAAATGACCAATTCTCCCAATAAGAGATTCGGCGGTTTCGAAGGCAAGCTGCTGATCGTCATCTCCCTGCTGATGATCGCGTCCATAGGATTTATGGCGTGGTTCAGCGAGCCGCCGGACCGATCGCTGGCCGCAGAAGCATCTAGAGAACCGCTGACGATTCTGGTCGCCGGTGCGACCGGTCGTCAGGGTGGGGCGGTTGTCGATCAACTGCTCGAACGTGGGCACATTGTGCGCGGCATGACGCGCAAGCCGGACGGCACGAAAGCGCAGCGGGTTGCTGCCAAGGGTATCGAAGTCGTGCAGGGCGACTTCGCCGATCCGGAATCCTTGCGGGTGGCGATGCAAGGCGTCGACGGCGTGTTTTTCTATACGGCGTTTTCTCCGAATGAGTCGATGTACGGCACGAATGTGCTCAAGGCCGCGAAGGCCGCCGGCGTCAAGCACCTGATTTATTCACTGGGC
>CAZISL010000139.1:0-4048 GCA_964541975.1 uncultured Chromatiaceae bacterium
CCTGGCTCGGCGCGGCCTTCGGGTCCCAATTGGCCAGCGCGCTGATGTCGTCGGGCGTGACGTCGATAGAATCGGCGTGGCGGAGCAGGTTCTCGAGCAGGATCTTCAGCGAGAACGGCAGCCGGTCGACGTGTCCGTCGCTCATGGCCTTGAGTGAGTAAATCTGATAGTCGGTCCCGCCAACGGACAGGACTGTCTTCGCGTCAATTGCTTGCGCCATCGAGAATCTCCGTGTGAAGTGGCCCATTCCGGCCGCTATGCCCGCTCGCGTTCTGCGCACCGATGCGGCAGACCCGCGGCGGGCTCAAATGAGGCGCGGAATTATAGCGGAGCGCTCCCGGTGTCGGCCACTCGGACGTTGAATTCGGTCTCTGTGGACTCATCCGCCGCCAACGCCCTCGCGATCGGCCCGCCGCCGAGGCATTCGTCGCCTCGATAGAACACGGCGTACTGGCCCGGCGTCACGGCCCACCGGGGCTCATGGAAGTGAACCTCGAGTTCGTCCCCGCAGACGCTGACGGCGCAGTCGATGTCAGCCTGCCGGTAACGGGTCTTAACGCAGGCGCGCATCGTGCTGCCGTCCGCCAGCTCGTGCGGCTGGCCGCCGATCCAGCGGACGTTGCTCGCAATCAGGCCCTCGGACCACAGCAGCGGGTGGTCGCGACCCTGAACGACGACCAGCACGTTGCGCCGCCGGTCCTTCGCGGCGACGAACCAGGGATCGTCGCTGCCGTCGGCCAACCCACCGATGCCGAGGCCCTGGCGCTGCCCAAGCGTGTAGTAGGCGAGGCCGTGGTGCCGCCCGACGACGCGGCCGTCCGGTGTCTGCATGTCGCCAGGGCTTTCGGGAACGAAGCGGCTCAGGAATTCTCTGAACGGCCGCTCGCCGATAAAACAGATCCCCGTGCTGTCGGGCTTGTCGTACACAGTCAGGCCCGCTTCGTTCGCGATCCGTCTGACCTCGCTTTTCTGCAGGTCGCCCAGCGGGAAGAGCGTCTTGCCGAACGCCTCGCGGGATACCTGGTGGAGAAAATAACTCTGGTCCTTGTTCGGGTCCGCGCCCTTCAGCAGGCGCCCGTCGAGCGTCGCGCGTGCGTAGTGTCCGGTCGCGATACGCTCGCCGCCGAGCCGCATGGCGTAATCGAGCAGGACGCCGAACTTGATCTCCCGGTTGCACAGCACGTCCGGATTAGGCGTCCGGCCCGACTCGTACTCGGCGAGGAAGTCCGCGAACACCTGCTTGCGATACTCGGCCGCGAAGTTGACGTGGTGCAAGGGGATCTCCAGGTCCGCGCAGATGCTGCGGGCATCCTGCAGATCTGTGGCGGCTGTGCAGTAACCGTCATCATCCTCCCAGTTGGTCATGTGCAGTCCTTCGACGCGATGACCCGCGCGGAGCAGGGTCAGCGCGGCGACCGCCGAGTCGACGCCGCCGGATATCGCACAGATGATTCGGGATTCTGCAGGCATGCGCGAATTATCCGCGCAATTCGGTCACGGAAAAAGGACGCTGGTGAAGAATCTGCAGCGGGCGTGCCGCGGGGTCGATCAGACGCGCAGTTCGCGCAGCTCCCGCTGATACGCCGACGCGTCCCAGATCTCATCGAACAGGCCGAGGTAGCGGCGCGCGACGGCGGGCTCGTAGGTGTCGGCGACGCCTTCCCAGCGGCGCGCTTCGGCCCGGTACATCAGCGCCTGCTTGTCGGCGATCAGGAAGGCTTCGCGATGATCGCGATACTCTTCATTGACGTTGCGGAACTGGATATAGGTATTCAGTCGGCGACCCAGCGTCACGAACTTGTGACCGACCTTGGCGAGTCGATGGGGTTCCGAGATGAGCACGCGGATACGGGCATAGCGCTTGGCCAGCACGAGGCGCTTGGCCACTTCGAGGAAGACCTCCTGGTCGTAGATGCCTTCTTCCAGATCCGGCGTGTAGATGGAGATCCAGCGATTCGCGAGCTTCGCGATCTGAACGACAGCATCCAGCGAATCCGCCTTCGACGACAGTACCCATCGCTGACTTTGCGTGCGCGATTCATCCATCTGCCGTGGTGACCTCCCTCGATCCTTTTTCGTATCCGTAGCGTTTACGCCGGCGGTCGCGTGCGACGTGCAGGCAAGCCTGCCGGAACATGAATTTTAGGTGAGCGGGGGCAAAACCCCTGCGCACTGCGTCACGTTACGGAAAACTGGTCGGGGTGGTTTACGGGTGTCAGTCGTCGCCGGACTTGGCGATGCGTCGGGCCAGGGGGGCGGCGAGCCCCGTATAGTTGGCGGGCGTCAACTCTGCGAGTCGCTGTCGCGCCTCCGGCGGGAGATCGAGCCCCTCGATGAACTCGACCATGGCTTCGAGCGAAATCTTTTCGCCGCGCGTCAGTTCCTTCAACTGTTCGTAGGCGTCGGCGTGGCCGTAACGTCGCATGACGGTCTGGACGGCCTCACCGAGCACTTCGACGTTCGCGTCCAGGTCGGCCACCATGCGGGCCGCATTCGGTTCCAGTTTGCCGAGTCCCTTAAGCAGGGACTCGCAGGCCAGCATACTGTGACCGATCCCGACGCCGAGATTGCGCAGCACGGTCGAATCGGTCAGGTCCCGCTGCCACCGCGACACGGGGAGCTTTTCCGCGAAATGGCGCAGCAGGGCGTTGGCGATGCCGAGATTGCCCTCGGCGTTCTCGAAGTCGATCGGGTTCACCTTGTGCGGCATCGTCGACGAGCCGACCTCCGAGTCGACCCGTTTCTGCCCAAAGTAACCGATGGAGACGTAGCTCCAGATGTCGCGGCACGCGTCGAGCAGAATCGTGTTGATCCGCGCCAGCGCATCGCAGTATTCCGCGATCCAGTCATGTGGCTCGATCTGGGTCGTGTACTCGTTCCAGACCAGCCCGAGTGACTCGACGAAGGTCTTACTCAGTGCGGGCCAGTCTGCATCCGGATACGCGACGACGTGCGCATTGAAATTGCCAACGGCGCCATTGATCTTCGCGAGTGCCGGCACCTCTTCGAGCAGCGCCAGCTGACGTTCGAGTCGGGCGACGACGTTCGCCAGCTCCTTGCCCATCGTTGTCGGGCTGGCGCTCTGGCCATGCGTGCGCGACAGCATCGGCTGGTCCGCCGTCGCGGAGGCGAGCGACCGGAAGCGCTCGATGACGCGGCGAACCGCCGGGCGAATCACATGTTCCCGGCCTTCCCGCAGCATCAGGGCGTAGGCGATGTTGTTGATGTCCTCCGACGTGCACGCAAAATGCACGAACGGCCGGATCTTCACCAGGTCAGCGTCGTCTTCCAGCTGTTCCGCGATCAGATACTCGACGGCTTTGACGTCATGATTGGTCGTCTTCTCGATGTCCTTGACGCGGCGCGCGTGAGACGACTCGAAGCCCTCGGCCAGTTTATCCAGATAGCCGTTGACGACCGGCGACAGGGGCCCGAAGCCTTCGATCTCGGGCCGGTCGGCCAGGAACTGAACCCAGCGAACTTCGGTCAGCGTCCGCAGGCGAATCAGACCGTATTCGCTGAACAGCTTCCTGAAGGGATCGCATTTCGCGGCGTAGCGGCCATCGAGTGGGGAGATGGCGGTCAGGGAGGTCAGGTCCATACGTGCTCGTCCAGTAGTCAATTTTCAGATGAGAAATAAGTTCTAACTATCTGTTTTATATGCCCTTCAAGTTGCGCATATTCAGTGTCGCAGCTCGATAAGGGCCGCTACTTTACACCCATTCAACGGAGCGGACGAATGGTTCCGGGTTGACCGGATCATTTTCGTAAACGGTATCACTCACTGATTGTGGAAAGTCGTAACGAGTCCAACGCGAATATCGGGCTACAATTACCGGCTGTTTATCGATCGAAATGTTTCTACAGGAGTCAGGAATGGCAGACGGATACCGCGTTGAAAAGGACAGCATGGGCGAACTGAAGGTTCCGGAGGACGCACTTTGGGGCGCCCAGACGCAACGCGCAGTGCAGAACTTCCCGATCAGCGGGCTGACTATGCCGCGGGCATTTATCCGCGCCCTCGGCCTGATCAAGTGGGCTGCTGCCG
>CAZISL010000140.1:0-5602 GCA_964541975.1 uncultured Chromatiaceae bacterium
GCGGATTTCTGGACCGAGATCCAGGAGCAGGCTCCGCAGGAGCAACTCGAGACATTCGGCATCGACGGTCGTCGTCGCAACCCGGGCCGCCGCAAGCGACGACCATCGGCCGCTCCCTGACGGACCGGACCATGACCGGGGACGAACGCTGGTTTCCGTCGTGCATCGGGATCGGCAGTAACCTGAGCGATCCGATCTCCCAGGTCGAACAGGCGATCGGGCATCTGTCTTCGTTGCGTGACTCGCGTCTTCTGCACGTATCCGATCTGTATCGAAACCCGCCGATGGGTCCAGCGGAACAGCCGGATTACGTCAACGCCGTTGCGCTGATCCTGACGCGGCTCGACGCCCGAGCCCTGCTCGAGTCACTACAGGACATCGAGCGACAGCAGGGGCGGGATCGCGACGGCGGCGTTCGCTGGGGTGCTCGCTGCATCGATCTCGATATCCTGACGTATGGACAGCGCAAGATTTCCGAAGACGGACTCTCAATACCGCATCCGGGCATTTCGCAGCGAAATTTTGTATTGTTCCCGTTACTCGATGTCGCCCCCGAGTTGCAGGTGCCGGGAATGGGCAAGGTCCGTGAACTGGTTCGGGGTGTCGATGGTTCGACGCTGTCGAAAGTAGAGGGCTGAGTCGGCGCGGGGTCGAATGTTTGTTGTCGCGTGTCGTCGCGACGGCGAAACTGGATTTACTAGAATAACGAAAATAATTCATGGCCGATTCACGTTACATCGTCATCGAGGGGCCCATCGGCGTCGGCAAGACCAGCCTGGCGCGGCGTCTGTCGGAGAGCTTGGGGAGCGAATTGCTGCTCGAGCAGGCCGAGGCGAATCCTTTTCTCGAACGGTTCTATCGTAATCCGCGTGCAGCGGCGCTGTCGACGCAGCTGTTCTTCCTGTTGCAGCGCGTTCGCCAGATCGAAGAGCTGCGGCAGGCCGATATTTTCAGCGACATCCGGGTTGCAGACTTCCTGGTCGAGAAAGATCGACTGTTCGCCCAGATTAACCTCGATCGACATGAACTCGAACTCTACGATCAGGTCTATGATTCCGTGAATGTCGATCCGCCTGCGCCCGACCTTGTCGTGTATTTGCAGGCCCCCGTGGATACGCTGCTGTTTCGCATCGCGCGGCGGGGTATAGACTATGAACAACGGATCGAGCGACACTATCTCGAACGCCTGAATGAAGTGTATGCGCGCTTCTTCCATGACTACGACGCGTCTCCGCTGCTCATCGTCAACGCGGCGACGATCGACCCGATCAACAACGAGCAGCACTACAGCGTGCTGCTGGACGAAATTTGCCGAATCAATAGCGGGCGACATTTCTTTAACCCCGTCGTATCCGTGACCGCGTAACGCGGTATTCGCGGCGAACCGAGAGGCAGGATGTATACACAGCTCGAACAACGCGGCATGGCCGAGCCGCCGGTCAACGTGTCGACTTTGGTCAAGATGAAGGCGGCCGGCGAACCGATCGCCTGCCTGACGGCCTATGACGCGAGTTTCGCGCAGCTCGTCGATCTCGCGGGCGCTGACCTCGTCCTGGTCGGTGATTCGCTCGGCATGGTGATTCAGGGGCACGATACGACGGTGCCGGTTACCGTCGATGACATCGTCTATCACACAAAAGTGGTCGCACGCGGCTTGCGCCGCGCGTTCCTCGTATCGGACATGCCGTTCATGAGTTACAGCAGCAAGGAGCAGGCGCTCGAGAATGCCGTCCGGCTGATGCAGGAAGGCGGGGCGATGATGGTCAAGCTCGAGGGTGGCTCAGGGCAGGTCGGCATCGTCGAGCATCTCGCGCGTCACGATATTCCCGTCTGCGCGCATATTGGACTCAAGCCGCAATCGGTGCACAAGATCGGCGGGTTCAAGGTTCAGGGGCGCGATGCCGGCAAGGCGCAACAAATGGTCGACGATGCCGTAGCGCTCGAGAACGCCGGGGCCGACATTATTCTGCTCGAGTGCGTCCCGAACGAACTCGGCAAGTCCGTGCGGGGCAGCGTCAGCGTGCCGGTCATCGGCATCGGCGCGGGACCGGACGTCGACGGCCAGATCCTGGTGCTTTACGACGTTCTCGGCATTACCCAGGGTCGGCTGCCGCGCTTCGTGGAGAACTTCATGGACGGCGCCGAGTCACCACTGGATGCCTGTCACCGCTTCGTCAAGGCAGTCAAGAATCGCGACTATCCGGCGCCGGAGCACTGCTTCTCCTGATTCCATCAGGACGAGCCACACAGTTCCGATGAAGACCGTTCGTGACATCGCGACCCTGCGAGAAATCGTCGAAGGATGGCGTCAGGTCGGCGACACGATCGCGCTCGTTCCGACCATGGGGAACCTGCATCAGGGTCACATGAGTCTCGTGCAACTCGCCAGCGAATGCGCGGAACGCATCGTCGTCAGCATCTATGTCAATCCAGCGCAATTCGGTCCGAGCGAGGACTTCGAGAATTACCCCAGGACATTCGAGAACGATCGACGTCGGTTGTCACGCGCCGGTGTCGATATCATGTTCGCGCCGGACAGCGACGAAATGTACCCCTTCGGCCAGGCGCGCATGACGCGCGTGTCCGTGCCCGGCTTGTCGCAGATTCTGTGTGGCAACGATCGTCCGGAACATTTCGACGGCGTCACGTCGGTGGTCAGTCGCCTGTTCAATATCACCCAGCCGGACGTCGCGATCTTCGGGCAGAAGGACTATCAGCAACTGGTTATCATTCGAAGAATGGCGGCCGACCTGCACGTTCCCGTTCGTATCCTCGCGGGACCGACCTTCCGTAACAAGGATGGTCTCGCGATGAGTTCGCGCAACCGGTATCTCAGCGACGACGAAAGGTTGCTCGCGCCGGTGCTGCACCGGACGATCAGCGATTGTCGTGACTGGATTCTCGGCGGTGACCGCGATTACGCAAAGCTGGAGGCGGCGGGCATGGCCGCATTGGCGGATGCGGGTCTCGAGCCTCAGTACGTGGCGATCCGCAAGGCGGGAGACCTGTCGATGCCGGAACCGAAAAGCGACTATCTCGTCGTACTCGCTGCGGCCCGACTCGGACCGACGCGCCTGATCGACAACGTGCTGATCGAACCCGCGCATTCGGCCCGCATGGCGGCCCTCAAATAAAGCGACAACCTTCGTCAGCAGTCGGCGTGTTGTTCAAGCGCCCACTGTACGTGTTCGCGAACCATTTCTGATTCAACATTGGCGCGGGATTGTAATGCCGCGACAACCGATGTTGTCGAGGGGGCATTGCCGAGCGCGACCGCGATGTTACGCAACCAGCCTTCGTAGCCGGCTCGCCTGATCGCGCTGCCCGTCGTTCGCACTTCCCATTCCTCCCGGGTCCACGCGAACAGGCTCGTCAATTCGCTCGCGTCCAGTTGGTGACGCGGCTGGAAGTCAGCTTCATCGGTCGGTTGCGCGAATTTGTTCCAGGGGCAGAAAAGCTGGCAGTCGTCGCAACCGAATACCCGGTTGCCAATCTGTGCGCGGAGTTCGACCGGGATCGAATCACGCAGCTCGATCGTCAGATACGAGATGCACCGGCGGGCATCGAGCACGTACGGTGCGACGATGGCCGCGGTTGGGCACACGTCGATGCACGTGCGGCAGGTGCCGCAATGATTGGCTGCCGGCTCGTCGATCGGCAGCGGCAGGTCGGTGAAAATCTCGCCGAGCAGGAACCACGAGCCGGCGTCCTTGTTAATGACGTTCGTGTGCTTGCCGATCCAGCCCAGTCCCGATTTTTCCGCCAGCGGCTTCTCGAGTACCGGTGCGCTGTCGACGAATACGCGGTAGCCGAATGGCCCGATGGATTGTTCTATACGATTGGCGAGCCGCTGCAAACGCCGGCGCATGAGCTTGTGATAGTCGCGACCGAGCGTGTAGCGGGCGACATAACCGTGAGTCGTGTCGTCGAGTTCGCGTTCCATGGCCTCGTTCGACTGCGTCATATAGTCCATGCGAGCGGTAATGACGCGCAGCGTTCCGGGAACGAGGTCGGCGGGTCGGCTACGGCGCAATCCGTGCTTTGACATGTAGTCCATATCGCCCGCATAGCCGGCTGCAAGCCATCGTTCGAGTTTGCGTTCCGCGTCGCCGAGGTCGGTGTCGGCAATCCCGGTCTGCCGAAAGCCCAGTTCTGCGGCCCACGCGCGGATCAGGCCAGGCAATGCGTCGATGTCCGGTTTCATGTTTCCTGCGTGGGCGAAGCGTGGCGGGTCAGTATAATCAGCCGCATGGCAAACATCGAAAACCTCGCTTACACGCCGGACGAAGTTCGCGAGATGGATCGCATCGCGATCGAAGACCTGGGAATTCCCGGTTATACGCTGATGACGCGTGCCGGTCAGGCGACGTTTAACGACGCAAGGGAGCACTTCCCGAATGCACGTCGCTGGCTCGTGCTGTGCGGAGCCGGCAATAACGCCGGCGATGGTTACGTCATCGCGCGCCTGGCGCGCGCTGCCGGGTTGGACGTCACGGTCGCGGCGTTGTCGGATCCCGGCAAGTTGGCGGGCGATGCGGCGATTGCACGCGACGACTATCTCGGGGACGGTGGTGGCATCGATGCCTTCAGTGACGTGTCCTGCCGGGACGCTGATATCGTTGTTGACGCGATGCTCGGCACGGGCCTGGATCGCACGCTCGGCGGCGCCTATTTGCAGGCCGTTACGTCACTGTCGTCCGTGGACCTGCCCATCGTCGCGGTCGACATACCGACGGGTTTGCATGGCGCGACGGGCGAAATCATGGGCGCCGCGGTGCGCGCTGATCTGACCGCGACATTCGTCGGGTTGAAGCAAGGACTGTTCGTCGGTGACGGGCCGGACCATTGCGGCGAGATTCGCTTTCACGACCTGGCGATCCCGGCCGATTCTTTGACCGCGATCGCGCCGACGCTGCGCCTGTATGCCGAGGCCGACGCGCGCGCGCTGCTCAGCAAGCGCGACCGAACCGCTCACAAGGGGCGCTACGGCCATGTCCTGATCGTCGGTGGAAATCGCGGCATGGGCGGCGCGGCACGCCTGGCGGGCGAGGCGGCCCTGCGCGCCGGTGCCGGCCTCGTCAGTGTCGCCGCCCACCCGCAGTCGGCCAGCGCGATCCTCGCGGGGCGCCCGGAGCTGATGTGCCACGCGGTCGAGACCGCCGAGCATCTCGGCGATCTGCTCGATCGGGCGACCGTCGTCGCGCTCGGGCCGGGACTGGGCCGCGACGACTGGGCCTGGCAGATGTTTCAGCGCGCGATCGGGGCGTCATCGCAGAAGGTCGTCGACGCCGATGCGCTGAACGTGCTGGCCGAGGAGTCACTGCAACGCGACGACTGGATCCTGACGCCGCATCCCGGCGAGGCAGCCCGGTTGCTCGCTACCGACACTGCGTCGATCCAGGCGGATCGCGTCGCGGCTGTTCGGGAGATCGCGTGCCGTTATGGGGGCGTCGCGGTTCTCAAGGGTCACGGCACGCTGATCTGCACGCGCGATTCACTACCGGTGCTCGTGCGGCGCGGGAATCCGGGCATGGCGACGGCGGGCATGGGCGACGTATTGACCGGCATCGTCGCCGGACTCCTGGCGCAGTTTCCTGCCGAC
>CAZISL010000141.1:0-2862 GCA_964541975.1 uncultured Chromatiaceae bacterium
CAAACGCGATTTGCGACCCATTTCGAGCCTCTGACAAGTGACGCGGCAACGCCGACAGCGCTGCACGAGTGGCTGCAGCTTGACGCCAAAGGCCGCAAAGGAAAAACCCCGTTCGTCGCAACGGGTGACGGCGACGAAGAACAGCGGTTCACGGTGTCGTCCGGCCTGACCGATACAGCCGATGCCTGTCTCGAGAATTGGCAAACCCTTCGTGAACTCGCCGGCATCGAGACACCGTTCACCAATCAACTCGAACAGAAAATCCGTGCCGAGGTCGCCGCCGAGCATCAGGCAGATCTCGATGCGCAGAAGCAGGCCTCCGAGACCGAGATCCAGGAGATCCGGCAGAGGACCCAGGCGGAGATCGCGAGCACCATCCGCAGCCGCCTTCTGCAGCTGGCCGCAAAGAAGCGGAATTGAAGGCGATGAAAGCTCTCCGGATGTTGCGCCGCGGTTTCGAACACGGAGTCCATCCGGCTCACCACAAACAACAAACTGAAGACCTGCCGATCCAGCGCGTACCGTTCGGCAAGAACTACGTCATGCCCCTGGGACAGCATATCGGCGTGCCGGCGATACCGGTCGTCGCTGCCGGCGAGCGGGTCCGGCGCGGCCAGTTGATCGCCGAACCCGGTGGCTTCGTATCCACGGGCCTGCACAGCCCGGTAACCGGATTGATCAGCGAAATTGGCGATTTTCGCGGTGTCGATGGCCGCTTTGCGCCGGCGATAGCGATCGAGGCGGATCCGTTCGCCACGCAACAGGTCGACGCCGGCGCCGCCGTGGACTGGCAGGCATTGTCGCTCGAGGAATTCATCGAAGCCGTGCAGATGGCGGGCATCGTCGGCATGGGCGGCGCCGCTTTTCCAGCACACGTAAAACTCTCCGTACCGGATGGCGTGAAGATCCGGCATCTTCTGATCAACGGCGCGGAGTGCGAGCCCTACCTGACGACCGATCATCGGCTTATTCTCGAGCGCCCGGAAGCATTGCTCGAAGGCGCTGAGATTATGCGGCAGAAACTCGGCGCAGAAGAAACTGTCATTGGCGTCGAGATGAATAAACCCGACGCGATCGAGATCGTTCGCCGACATATCAAGCCAGGCCAGCCGGTACGAGTAGTGCCCTTAAAGGTCAAGTATCCGCAAGGGGCCGAGAAGATGATGATCAAGAGCGTCTTCAACGTGGAGGTGCCTGCCGGGCAGCTGCCGCGTGACGTCGAGGTCAACGTCAATAACGTCGGCACGATCGTCGCAGTTGCGGATTATTTCCTGCGCGGCATGCCGCTGATCGAGCGCGTCGTGACGGTTGCCGGCCCGGGTGTGACCTACCCGGCCAACCTGATCGTACCGCTCGGGACGCCGGTGCGCGATGTCGTCAAATTCTGCGGCGGACTCAAACCGGGTACGCGCGAAATCATCATGGGCGGTCCGATGATGGGCCGACCGATCGCCAGCCTCGATGTACCCGTACTGAAAGGGTGCTCGGGCGTGCTCGTGTTTACCGAGGAGCAAACGTCCAGGCGCAAGGAGTATCCGTGCATCAGTTGCGGCCGCTGCCTCGAGGCTTGCCCGTATTTTCTGAACCCGTCGCGGCTCGCCCGTTTGTCCAAATCACGCATGTTCGATGAAATGAAGGACTACCACGTCTTTGACTGCGTCGAGTGCGGCAGTTGCACGTTCGCCTGTCCATCGAATATCCCGATTGTGCAACTCATTCGCACGGCGAAGGACGACCTGACTCATCGCAAGGAACCCGACGCGTGAAGCAACGTGACCCGGATCTCCTGCTGGCTCATGCGCCGCTGCTACGCCAGGGTATGACTACGCCTAGCGCAATGCGCGACGTACTGTACGCGCTGGCGCCGGCAACGGTCGCGTCATTCTGGTTCTTTGGTCTGAGCGCCATTCTGATTATCGGATCGTGTATTGCCGGCGCAGTCGGAGCGGAATGGCTATTCGACAAACGCGAGACTCGCGGCGAGTCGCTGCGGGACGCCAGCGGAATATTGACCGGGCTACTGCTCGGCCTTACGTTGCCCCCAGGCTTGCCGCTGTGGATGGCCTTCCTCGGCGGCTTCGTCGGCATCAGCCTGGGCAAGGTCATCTGGGGCGGCCTCGGTCATAATCTCTTCAACCCGGCGTTGCTCGGTCGTGCATTTTTGCTGGCGACGTTTCCGATCGCCATGACCACCTGGGTAGCACCGATCGGCGACGGCGGTTTTTTCAGCGTGTACCAGGGCAACCTCGCGCTGCCGTTCATGCAAGCACAGATCGACGGTGTGACCGCGGCAACCCCGTTGGGGTTGATGAAATTCGAACAGGAAGTCACACCGCTTTTCAATCTTGCATCCGGTAGCATCAGCGGTTCGCTTGGGGAGACCAGTGGCATCCTGCTAATCCTTGGCGGCGTTTACCTGTGGCTCAGGCGTGACCTGGACTGGCGCCTGCCCGTGAGCATCTTGCTTACGGTGGTCATCTTCTCCGCCGTTCTAGGCTTGTTCGATGCGGAGCGGTTCCCGACGCCGCTCTTCTCGGTGTTCTCTGGCGGTTTGTTACTGGGCGCGATCTACATGGCGACTGACCCGGTGACTTCGCCAATCACGCCACGCGGCGCGTGGATATTCGGTATCGGCGTGGGCATTCTCGTCATGCTGATTCGTGTATTCGGCGGCCTGCCCGAGGGCGTGATGTACGCGATCCTGTTGATGAACGCGGCGACGCCGCTGATCGATCGCTACACGCAACCGCGGGTGTTCGGTCGCGGGGCTGAGTCGAAATGAACGCAGCGCAAGAAACGGCCGCTCCGAGTTCACTGCGCCTCGTGCTCACGCTGGCGATCGCGGGGCTTGTATCCGGTATC
>CAZISL010000142.1:0-3371 GCA_964541975.1 uncultured Chromatiaceae bacterium
TCTGGATGGTCTTCGACGCGCAGGGTCTGCGACGGTTGCGAATTCGCGATGCGGAATGGCTGAGTCCCGCAACGATCCGCACGGAGATCATCGACAACCGCAACGTCGCCGGGAAGGCGAATACGCTGAGCGAACTCGCCGCACAAATCGGCCTGCCGGCCGAGGCACTCGCGACGACCGTCGAACGCTATAACGCGCTCGTTGCGGCCGGAGAGGACCAGGACTTCAATCGATTCTCGCCCGACGACGGATCGAACACCAAGCCGATCGAGAAACCGCCCTTCCATGCTCTGCAGCTGTTTCCGATGACGCGAAAGAATCTCGGGGGTTTGGCGGTCGACATCGACGCCCAGGTGGTCGACGCGGCCGGAGAGCCGATCCCGGGTCTGCTGGCGGCCGGCGAACTGACCGGCGTCGCCGGAATCAACGGTCGCCACGGCGGTTCGGGCACCTTCCTTGCGCCCTCTGTTCTGATGGGCAGGATTGCCGGGCGAAAAGCTGCGGATCACGCGAGTTCTTACCAACCCGATTTCGTCGAGTACGTCGCCGCAGACGCCGGATCGGCGACCGACGCGGCGCGGCTCAATGCTGACCCCGCAGCGTGGCAGCAAGCACGCGAAGGCTACCGGCATTTCGAAGACGCCCACCGGGTTGTATCCACGCGCAACTACGCGTGCGACTATTGCCACACCGACGCCTGGCCCGCCGGCGCGCCGTTGACTCGACAGACGAGAATCCCGCGACTCGAATCCTGCAAGAACTGCCACTGACGCGCGCGACGGGAAATAAGATACCGGCATGACGGAAAGTACGACGAACGACGGGTACCCGCGCAGCAGTTACGCCTGGTATGTCGTCGTCGTGCTGACGATCGGCTATGTCGTATCGTTTCTCGATCGTCAGATCCTTGCGCTGCTCGTCGAGCCGATACGCAACGATCTCGGGCTCAGTGATACGCAGATGGGGCTGATCATGGGCCCCGCGTTCGCATTGTTCTACACGGTACTCGGCCTGCCGATCGGCTGGCTGGCCGACCGGTTCAGCCGCCGTGGCATCATCGCGATCGGCATCACGATCTGGTGCATGATGACCGCCGCTTGCGGCCTGTCCCGCACCTTCGCACAGCTGTTCCTGGCTCGAGTCGGCGTCGGCGTCGGCGAGGCAACTCTGAATCCGAGCGCGTTATCACTGATCAGCGATTACTTTCCACGGGAACGGCGCGGCCGCGCCATCAGCTTCTACAACATGGGCGTATCCATCGGTGCCGGCATCGCGATGATCGGTGGCGGCTGGGTTATCGCCATCGTCGCAACGGCGCCGCCACTGGTGCTGCCCGTGTTCGGCGAACTCTATGCCTGGCAGACCGTGTTCCTGATCGTGGGACTACCCGGGCTGCTGATCGCGCTCCTGATGGCGACGGTGCGAGAACCGGTCCGTCGCGGCAAACTCAGAATCGCGACCGCCGATGGCGGCGAAACCGAGAACATGACGATTCGCCGCACCGTGCGGTACCTGACGGAACGCTGGCGACTGTACGGCAGCCACTTCCTCGGCATGTCGGTCGTGACGTGCATCGGTTACGCATTCCTGTTCTGGATTCCGACGATGTTCATTCGCACCTGGGACTGGAGCATTCCGCAGATCAGCCTGGCGTATGGCCTCATCAACCTGGTCTGCGGACCGATCGGCGTCAACCTGGCCGGCGCCGTGGCGGACCGGCTGTATCGCCAAGGCAAGCGCGATGGTCACATGCGGGCGACCTTCATGTTCGCGTTCTTGTTCGTGCCGGGAGCGGTCCTGGCCCCGCTGATGCCGTCGGCGGAACTGGCAATCGTGATGCTCGTGCCGGCAAGTATCGGCGCGGCGGGCGTTACGGCGACCGGCGCCGCCGGCTTGATGATGATCACGCCAAACCAGGTACGGGCCCAGGCGACCGCTTTGTACTACTTCGTCATCAACATCATCGGCCTGTCGATCGGCGGCGCCGGTGTCGGGATGATCACCGACTACGTATTCGCTGACGAATCTGCGCTGCGTTATACGCTGGCGATCGTAGCCGCCGGAGCCGGCGTCGTGGCATTCACGTTTCTATCGATCAACCTGCGTTTCTATCGACACGCGATGGATGAAGCGGATGCGTGGTCTGACTAGGCAGTGAATGCGGCGTTGAGTATCGCCTCGAGATCATAGCGCTGCGCGACGAGCGATTCGGCGACGGTCAACTGGCCAGCGGCACGAACCTGGTTGTGCTCCGTGCGACTGGAGAATCTTTCCGGGTTCCAGCCGAAGTAGGATTCATTCAGTGCATCGGCGCAGAACCGGGACGCCAGTTCAACGAGAATGGTTTGCGTAGCGTCGACGATGCTCGACCATTCGTCGCGGCGGATCCAACCACGCGCCACTTCTGCATAACCGCGTATCGCGTCGCCGAACAGCGCTGCGGCAAACTCACCGTATGCATCGTCCTCACTCGCCGGGTTACACCATGAACGCATCGCGTCGCCGAGTTCCAGCGGCAGCGGCATCCGCGTGATCGTATCGAGGTCAACGAGGCAAATGGCGTCGTCCGCATCGTGACTGAACAGGATGTTGTTGATTTTCGGATCGCCGTGTACGACGCGGTCCGGCGTCGGCGGCAGATTCGGCAATGCATCGGCGGCAGCCAGGATGCGTCGACCCAGAGGCGCGATTTTCGCGTATTGGGGATGTGACGTTTGCGCGTCCAGCGTGTCCCGGAGGAAGGCAAGGTGGCGTGGCGTATCGTGCACGCCGGGCCGTTGGGTCGCGAATTCGTGCTCGAGTCCGTCGACGGCGCGGTGAAATCGAGCCAGTAATCCGCCCGCGGAATGCGCCTGAACGGGGGTCTTCAGCGAGTCATGACTGACGCCTTCGATCCAGGTCAGCAGGCGCCAATTGCCTGCTTCGTTGGTGACCCACAGGTCACCGTTACTCGTGGGTACGACGCGGCAGGTCGGCTCGCCGTTAGCCGCGAGATGCTTCGTCAGGACGTCGATATCAGCGTTGACGGCAGGTGAAAAAACGTCATTTACCCGCTGCAGGACATACCGGCCCGCGGGTTCGACATCGACGGTCCACGTGAAATTGATCAGGCCGTTGCCGAGCGGATTGATGTCAGCCGCCTGCAGGCCATATTCGGCCAGTATGTCGTCGGTGGGGTATTGCCGATGGATCAAGGTTTGATTCGCATACCAGAGCGTCGCAGCGACCGTACCGCAGCACGACAATAAGTCAAGGAAGCCCTCGTGCGCGCCCGTAATCTAGTAGCGAAACCGAACTATATTGACAGCGGACGGTCCGACTGGTTAGGTTAGCCGGCATGGAGAATATGGCCAACATGACGAACGCACCCG
>CAZISL010000143.1:0-6120 GCA_964541975.1 uncultured Chromatiaceae bacterium
GCATAGAAAGCAACAATAAACAGCCCAAATTCAGCTTCAGTCCTCGATTCTGTGACGTGCGGCGCTACGCGTTGCCGGGCACGCCCTCGGGAACGCATCCGCGAGCAGCTGCGATACCCGCGTTCCACTGACCTCGGGTCGATCGGTGTAGCGTTCCGGCGGACCCAGCATGATGCCCGACGCATCGAACCGCGTATCGATGCCCCACAGGCTGCTCAGCGGATCCGGGACGTAGCCGTAGCGCAGGTCAACCAGCCGGACGCGGTGACCGCCGTCCTCGGGCACGATGTCGGCGGCGAGCAACCCGTTGGCGAACCATGCGTAGATGCGCCCTTCCTTCGTCGCCAGAACTGCATCGATGCGTTCATCGCGCAGACGCGGGGCGACGCCCCACTCGATCGCGCACGGGCGCCACATCGACAGGAAACCGACCCGTATTTCGGACTCGGTGATGGCGACGATTCGCCGGTGCGGCAGCTGGAGCATCGTTGGAAAAGCATGGATCTGCGCGCCATCGATACCCAAACCGGTCAGCTGTCGTTCCGCTTCCCGCTCCGCGATCGCGTTGACCCACAGCCCCATGAACAAATACGCCGTCGAGACCAGCACGGCAATGCCGGTAAATCGTCCCGCATAGGGACGATGCCGGAATGCCCATCCGAGAGCGAGACCGATGAGCAGCGCGAACGTGTAGATCGGATCCACGATCGGGATGCTGTCCAGCGCAAATCGGGCCCGCGAGATCGGCGCCAGCAATTGCGTGCCGAAGGTCGTGAACCAGTCGAGTAACGGGTGCGACATCAGCGCGACGATGAACAGGCCGATCCATGCGCGCACGTCGGCGACGTCGTCCGGCGATCGCGCTCGGCCACATTCACGCCGCCACCACAGCCGGCCGGCCAGTGACCCGACGACCGGGCCGAAGAACAGCGAGTGCGTGATGCCCCGATGCGAGACAAGTCGGCCGAACGGCCCCTCGAACAGACCCCAGAATGAATCGACATCCGGAAACGCGCCGGCGACCGCGCCGATCGACATCGCCCGTGCGCCAAGCTGACGGTGCAACACGGCGTGGCCGGCCGCGGCGCCGAGCGCCGCCTGGGTAATCGGGTCCACCGGGTCCGTTTCGGTCAGCTCGCGCTCGGCCGAGCGAGCTGCGGCGGATCGTTCAAAGCCTCGAGCAGCTTCGTATCGCGGGAATAGACATCCTTCAGGAAGCGCACCCGCCCATCGCCCTCGATGCTGGCCGTCAGGTACAGAATTAACACCGGAACCGGATCGTCGAGGTAGATTCTCTCGGTTTGCTTGCCGTCGATCTTGCCCTGCAGCGACTCGCGATTCCATTTGTCGGGCTCGTCCAGCAGTAGTTCGGCGAGCCGCAGCGGATCCTCGACGCGAATGCAGCCCGAACTAAAGGCGCGCTCCGAGCGGCCGAACAGCGCGCGACTCGGCGTGTCGTGCAGAAAGACGAAATGCTCGTTCGGGAAGATGAACTTGATCGTGCCAAGCGAATTATTCGGCCCCGGCTCCTGGCGCAGCGTGTATGGGACGCCCTTGGTGTACCGATTCCAGTCGACCGTCGCCGGGTCGACCTTGCGCCCGTCGCGGTCGATCACCGATATGTTCTTATTCGCCAGATAATTCGGATCCCGCTTGATCGCCGGCAACGTGTCGTTCCTGAGGATGCCGGGCGGGATCGTCCAGGTCGGATTCATCTCGAGATAACGGATGTCGCCGCGAAACACCGGCGTCTGGCGATAGGTCTTGCCGACCATCGCCCGGGTCACCCACTCGATCTTCTGTCCCCGTGCGAAGAAAACCCGAAAGCCGGCGATGTTGACGGCGACGAACTTGTCGACGATCTCTTCCCGGACCCAACGGAGTCTCTCGAGCGACAGTCGCAGCTGGTCGATGCGCTGCTCCACGGGCACATTGATCGCCTCGAGCGTCGCGGGGCCGACCGCGCCGTCGACGTCGAGCGCGTGCCGTTCCTGGAAACTGCGGACCCCGACGACGAGCTGCGCATCGAAATCGTCTCCGCCGGGCGACGCACCGTCCGGCAGATCGCCGGTCACCGCCAGGCGGCGTCGCAGCTGCGCGACGCGCGGACCCGACTCACCCTCTTTCATCGTCGGACCGGAGTCAACCTCGCCCCAGCCACCTTGCTCCGCGATATCCCGATACGCCGACAAGGCGTCGCGCAACAGCACGTAGACCGGCCCCCTGGGTAATTGCTCGGCGAGGAAGGCCCGCACCGACGGCGAGTCGATCGCCTGCTGGATCGTCTCGGCCGGATCCTCCCCCTCACTCAGTTCCCGACGGAAGTTGATGTTCGGATCGAACTGTCGATTGTCGACCTTCCCGAACGCCTGGTGATAACCGAACCGGGCCAGGGCCTCGGTCAGCAGTATGTCGAGATCGGCGGCGGCCTGTGGCGACGGGTCTTCCGCGACCTCGCGACGGAGGGCCACGAGCTCGTCCACGAAGTAATCGGCGGGAGTCAGCCCATCATCGCCGGACTCGGACAGTAGCGATACCAGTTCGTCGATCTGCCCGGGCCGCTCCCATGCCGGCGCGTGATCCCGACGCGCATAGACGTCCGCCAGCAGCGGCGCACCCAGGATGGCGACGCCCCGAAGGCTGGCGTCCGGCGTCTCGCTGAGCAGCTCAATCCGCTGAACCAGCGCCTCTGTCACGGCGTCTTCGGCGCAGATCGCCGGTGAGACCAACGTAAACATTAGCGCGTAAATCGCTGAAAACTTGACGTAACGTGTCATTTTTGACAAAACCTCACTTACAAAAGAGACGCTCGGACCAGAGCGCGGGGTGCCAGAACAATATTTGTGCTGTCGTTGTTTGACAAACTATAAGCCTGATCTAAAGTAACCGACTCAGTCCTGCTCGCGCAGGCGTCGAGTTTACCCGAGAGACATGACCGAATTTCGCGCAAATCGCAGGAAGATCCTGACCGCCAGCCTGGCGTTGCCGGCGCTGAGTATTCCAAGCCTGGGCTACAGTGCATCGGCCGCGTCGCGGTGCCTCGCGTTCTATCACACTCATACCGGCGAAGCGCTCGACATCGTCTACCGCGAAGGCAACGAGTACCTGCCCGATGCGCTCGAGAACATCGACGGCTTCCTGCGCGATTTCCGCTCCGGCGAGGCGCATCCGATCGACCCGACGCTGCTCGACCAGTTGCATGACATCCAGCGCGCGCTGGGCAAGACCGGGCGCTACGAGATCATCTCGGCCTATCGCTCGCCGAAGACCAACAACATGCTGCGCGGCAAGTCCAACGGTGTCGCGAAACGCAGCCTGCACATGCAGGGCCGCGCGCTCGATATCCGCCTGACCGACGTGTCGACGGACAAGCTGCGCGGGGCGGCGCTGGAGCTCAAGAGCGGCGGCGTCGGGTATTACCCTAAATCGAAGTTCATACATATCGACACGGGCCGCGTCCGCCGCTGGTAACCGTTTCGTCGTCGAGCACCCTGGCGCGCGACGACCGATAACAATCCGGGGGAAAGCATGAACCACCTGAAGAAGGCGGCCAGCATCGCCGCGTTCCTGATCGTCGCCGGCATGCTAATCCACAGCCTGAACGCCTACGTGCTCGAACCGTACTTCCTCGGCTTCGAGGACAAAGCTCGCGACTACGCGGACATGACCAAGATCGAGAACGCGCTGTGGTCGTACTCGTTCACGTCCAGCGGCATCACGCACATGGTGGTCGGTTTCGCGATGATGATCCTCGGGCTGTATCTGAGCGAATTCTTTCGCGCGGCCACGCCGGTCGCGGCCAAACTGCTGTTCATCGCGGCGATGCTGTCCGGACTCGGCTTCCTGCTGACCGGCATCTCCGATATCCCCGGCACCGTCTACGCCGGCCTGCTGCGCAACATGAACCCCGCGGACAACACCGACATCCTGCTGATGACGACGATCTTCCGCGGCATGGTGAATATTCTCGCCGTCATCGGGCTCGGCTGGTTCGCCGGCATGGTGGCATGGTGTGCCCGGCATACCGACGGATTCTCGAAGGGGTTCCGCATCTTCGCGTGGCTGAACGTCGCGCCGGGCATCTTCAGCCTGATCTTCCCGCCGGCGGGCTTCCTGTATATCCCGCTGCTGCCGCTCTGGATGCTGTGGCTCGGCCTCAGGATTCGCGCGCTGCCGGCGCCTGCCGGCGCCTGAACCACCCGGCTCGCCCCGGGCCCATACGGCTCGCCCCGGGCCCATATCCCATGGGCTTTATCGGCGCCCCGCTCTTGGCATAATTACGCCGGTCACGCGCGGTCTCGACCGCTGTGACGATCATCCCTTCCTCGCCGATACAGGAACCATCGCAATGTACAGCTCGCCACGTACACTCGACACCCTTCTCCGACTCATGCTGCTGCTGGGGCTCATTGCCGGGCCACCGTCGCTGGCACAGGAACCGGATGATCCGCCGGCCGCCGTCGAAACGGCGGACGCGGCGGACGCGGCGGCGAGCAAGGCGGAGCGGGCGACCGAGGCGCCTGCTGCGGAGTCAGCGGTTGCGACGGAAGGCGAGCCCGTCGACACCCCGGTTTCCGAATCGGCTGAAACCCAGGCTGGTGCGGCGGAAGGCGAGTCCGTCGAAGCGCCCGACTCTGACCCGGTCGAAACGAAGGCTGTCACGACCGAAAGCGAGTCCGTCGACTCTTCCGACGCCGGCACGGTCGAGACTCGGGCCGGCGCGACACAAGGTGAGCCCACCGCGTCGACCCGGGCGGCAACCGGGACAGCCGCGGCCGGAGCCGCCGCCGCGACGGCGGTCGTCGCGGCGACAGCATCGGACAACTCGGGCGACATCGCGAAGATCATGGACATGCTGCGCGATCAACAGAACCAGCTAAACGAGCAGAAGCAACTGATCGCGAACCTGCAGTCGAGTTACAAGCAGGCCAAGACGGCCTACGATGAAGAAATCGCCGGCCAGGCCAGCCTGATCGGCGAGCAGCGCAAGACGCTGCGGACGATGCAGGCGAAGATCGACGAACTGTCGGCCTTCGATCCGACCCAGATGAACGACGAGGAAAAGGAATTCCGCAGCCGCCTCGAGACGGTCGAGGATTCGATCCAGGCGAGCACGAACGCGTCGTCGACGACGTTCGACGCCGAGTCTTTCCCGGGCTCGATCCCGCTCGGCGGAACCGCTGCCGCCCTCAAGATCGGCGGTTTCGTCAAAGCCAACTATATTCAGAACTTCGACACGATCGGCAGTACCGATCGCTTCATCGCCGGCTCGATTCCGACCGACGCAGTTTCGGAAGGTGACGCGCGGGCCGAGTTGACGGTCGGCCAATCTCGCCTGAACTTCGACTTGCGCGATAACACCGATATCGGCGTGCTGCGCGCATTCATCGAGGGCGACTTCGCCGGCGACGGCGATACTTTCCGACTCCGCCATGCTTTCGGCCAGATTAAGGACATCCTGGCGGGCAAGACCTGGTCCAACTTCGTCGACGTCGAGGCGAGCCCGGAAGACATCGACTTCGAGGGCTTGAATGGCCGGGTCAACAGGCGCAAGACGCAGTTCCGCTGGTTCCCGCGGATCGGGGAGCAGTGGAACCTGATCGCTTCCCTCGAAGACCCGGACCCCAACATCAACAACGGCCAGGCCGAGAGCCTGATCCCGGATATCATCGCCAGCATGCGCCGCGACTGGTTCGGCCTGTTCCACGTCAAGACGTCGCTCGTGCTGCGCCAGGTCGAGGGACGCTGGGACGTCGACAACAGCGTCAAGGACGATGTATTCGGCTGGGGCCTGTCGTTCAGCGGCAAGACGCCGATCAAGAAGTGGGATCCGCGGGATAACTTCCTGTTCCAGTTCAACTTCGGCCAGGGCTACGGCAGCTACGTCAATGACCTCGACACGCTGGAGGAAGGCGATGCCGTCTTCGATCCCACCGGCAACCTCCAGGCATTGCCGGTGGCGGCCGGGTACATCGCGTTCCAGAAGTGGTGGCAGGGCACAATACGCTCGACGTTCGTCGGCAGCATCGTGGCCGTCGATACATACGACTTCCAACCGGGCGACGCGTACGAGAGCACGCAGCGTTACAGCGCCAACCTGATCTGGTCGCCGACGGCGCG
>CAZISL010000144.1:0-4755 GCA_964541975.1 uncultured Chromatiaceae bacterium
CCCTGTTGCAGCGATGCCAGCGTCGTCAGCAAACCGCGGTCATCGCCGT
Organism: uncultured Chromatiaceae bacterium; assembly: GCA_964541975.1. Lineage (GTDB taxonomy): Bacteria > Pseudomonadota > Gammaproteobacteria > Steroidobacterales > SMWD01. The sequence goes on from CAZISL010000144.1 coordinate 50, forward strand.
TGCACGCATGTATGTCGACGATAGCCGGGTGACCTGTCGTAAGCGTGCCGGTCTTGTCGAAGACGATCGCGTTAAGCGCATGCGCGCGCTCGAGCATCTCGACGTCTTTTATGAGTATGCCGTGACGCGCGGCGGCGCCGGTCCCCGTCATGATCGCGGTCGGCGTCGCGAGCCCGAGCGCACAGGGGCAAGCGATGACCATCACGGACACAGCCGATATCAGCGCCGACTCGAGATTGCCGGTCGTGAAATACCACGTCGCGAACGTTCCGGCGGCGATGAGCAATACGGCCGGCACGAACAACTCGCTGATGCGATCGACGAGTCGCTGGATCGGCGCCTTGCCGGCCTGCGCGTTCTCCACCAGGCGAATAATCTTCGCCAGTGTGGAGTCCTCGCCGACGGCAGTCGCCGTGATCTTCATCAAACCCGTACCGTTGATCGAGCCGCCCGTGAGCTTGTCGCCGACACTCTTGTCCACGGGGATGCTCTCGCCGGTAATCAATGACTCGTCGACCTCGCTCGCGCCCTCGGAAAGCGTGCCGTCGACCGGGATGCTTTCGCCCGGCCGTACGACGACGAGATCGCCAGCGCGAACCTGCGCGACGGGAACTTCCGTGACGTTTCCATCGCGCTCGACGCGCGCCGTCTTCGGGCGCAGGTCCATCAGCTGACGAATCGCCGCGGTCGTGCCCCGCTTCGCCCGCGCCTCCATGTACTTGCCGAGCATGACGAGTGTGATGATCACGGCCGACGCCTCGAAATAGAGTTGGCCGGCGGCGGCGTCGCCGAGGGTGATCAGCAGGTACAGACTATAGAGATATGCGGTGCTGGTGCCCATTGCGACCAGCACATCCATATTGCCGGAACCGGCCCGCAGCGCCTTCCATGCCGCGCGGTAAAAACGTGAACCGATCACGAACTGCACCGGCGTCGCCAGCGCGAGCTCGACCCACGGGTGCAGGTGGAACTCGACACCGAATACCATCGCCGCCATCTGCGCGACGAGCGGCAACGTCAGCAGCGCCGAGGCGATCAATGCATAGCGGTCGCGGCGCAACGCGCGAGCTTCCTGTTCCCGGTGCTGTACTTCGTGCTCCGGATTCGCGGCGTCGTCCTGCGGGAAATGCGCGGTGAACCCGGTCGCCTCGACGGTGCTCGTAAGTGTCTGCGGATCCATCTGCCCCGCGATCGTGCGAACGTCCGCGCGTTCCAGCGCGAAATTGACGTTGGCTTCCAGGACCCCCGGTTGCCGGCGCAGCATTTTCTCGATACGTGCCGCACATGCACTGCATGTCATGCCGCCGACGTCGAAGGTGAAACTCGACTCGCCGACGCCGAAACCCGCTCGTTTGATCGTGCCGACGACGCTGGCCGCATCGGTTGTATCGCTGTCGTAGACGACGTCAGCCTGTTCGGTCGCGAAATTGACCGTCGCCGATTGAATGCCGTCGGCGCGCAGCAGTGCTTTTTCGAGTCTCGCGGAGCAGGCGCTGCAGGTCATTCCCGTTACCGGAGTCAGCAGGTGAGCCGCGCGAACGTCGGCGATGGTCGCGCTCATGACGCTACCTCCTCGTTACTGTGTTCGTATGACGAAGCGGTATCTTCGGCGCCGGACTCATCCGACAGTGCTTCGATGATCGGGCAGCCGTCGATGTTGCCGGTCCCGGAGCAATCCCGATCGAGTTCACGCAGCACGCCGCGCATGCGCTCGAGGTCGGCGATCTTCGCCTCGACCTGTTCGAGCTTGCGATGCGTGATCGCCTTGACCTCGGCCTTGGGCCCGCCGGTATCCTGCAACGCGAGCAGCGTGACGATTTCGTCGAGGCTGAAGCCGAGTGCTTTCGCACGCCGGATGAAATTCAGCCGGGAGATCGTCTCGGGCGGATACAAACGATAGCCGGAGTCGGTCCGACTCGGCTCGGGCAGCAGGCCGCGCCGCTCGTAGAAGCGGATGGTGTCGATACCGACTTCCGCCCGGGCGGCGATGCGCCCGATCGTCAGGGGCTTGTCAGGATTCTTGCTCATGAACGGATCATAAACCCTAGACCATGGTCTAGAGTCAAGACTCGTGTATGAAGTTTTTTAATCGACTGTTTTTAAAGCGTTTTCCACCACGCGCTCAAGCCGAGGGCGTGCCGCCGCCTCATTCCACCAGCTTGTGACTGTCCTCGGCGGTCAGGTCCAGCCCATAGAACTCCGTCAGCTGGCCGATGCGCTTGACGGTGTCTTTGCCGAACGGCGGCTTGCCTTCGAAGCTGTGCAACACGATCCCCTCCATCAGGTCGCCGAGGGTCATGTCGAGGTATTCGGCAAGCGCTTTCAAAACTTTCAGCGTGCGCTTCTCGAAGCGGATGCCCGTCTGTACGCGCTCGACTTTTTTCGGTTCGTTGGATTTCGCCATGGATAACCTCCTCTTTAAAGGTATTATTATACATTGGTATTTTTATATGTCTAGCTCGTGAACAGCAGCATTGGCGGGCACTTGAATCGACAGCGGCCGCGCGGCCGCGCGGCTACAATCAGCCTATTGCGCGACCTCGGTCGTCAGCGTTTCACGCCAACAAGAACAAGGCCGCCAACATGAAAATCGACATCGCACTGGAACCCGTATACACCGCCGCCGAGATCGCCGAACTCGGGCAGCTCGCGGAACAAAACGGCGTCGAGACCATCTGGGTCACCAACGATCCACAGGCACGCGACCTGTTCATGCTGTACACCCGGCTCGCGGAGATGACCAGCCGCATTCGCCTCGGCGTCATGGCGGTTACGCCGCTGGAGATTCACCCGATCAAGCTCGCGGGGTCACTACAAACACTCAACGCGATGTCGAACGGCCGTGCGGCAATCGTCGTCGGCGCGGGCGGCGCCATCCTGGCGCATACGCGGCTCGACCTGTCGCGCCGGGTGCGGGCCGTCCGAGAGTGCGTGGAGATTCTTAAGGACGCTGGCGCCGCACGGCCGCTGAACTACGACGGCGAGCTCTACCCGGTCTGGAATTTCCACATTCCATGGGCGGTGGAACCGGCACCCGACGTTCTCGTCGGCGCGAACGTCGACCAGATGCTGCGGATGTCGGCACGGCGCGCGGATGGCATTCACATGAGCGACATGCCGCTGCCGCTCGTCCCTGCCGCGATACAGAAAGTCACGACCGCGCTCGACACCCATGGTCGAACGGCCGACGGTTTCGAGTTCAACAACTTCTGGGCATTTCACGTCAAGCCCGATCGGGCCGCCGCCGAGTTCGAAGCACGCAACCGGCTCGCGCTGCGTGGCGTACTCAAGGAGATGTATATCGAGCCGTTCCTCGAGGACGCCGAGGTCGCTCTGGTGCGAAAGAACATGCCGAGTTTCTACAAGGCGTTTTACGGCCAGACGGATGTGATCGAAAACGTGCCCGAAGGCATCATCGAGTCGCTGGTCCGCAACCTGTCGCTGACCGCATCCGTTGCAGAACTCGACGACCGGCTGGAGGAGCTACAGGCCTTTGCCGACGCCGGCCAGACTCATCTGACCCTGGGCCTGCACGACGATGCGGCCGACACCATCCGGCTGATCGGCGAGCGGGTGATCCCGGCCCTCGGGCCGGACTGACTGGACATCTTCGCGCCGCGTCATGGCATACTCTATATACAAGTGTGGAATTCGGGGTGTGGGGGCTTATACGTAACTCTCACGATTTCGCCGGGAATTCTACACAGGCACGATTGGGGTGCTGCGTGGCTTTGTCTTCGGCTTGAAGAGCAGGACAGCCCGCACATGGACGTGCGCCCAAGCGAAGACAGGCAACCAGCCCATTAGCGTTAACGCCAAAAGGGAGAGTTGCCATGCGTTCCCGCGAGACTTTCTACGAGGTGATGCGTCGTCACGGCATCACGCGACGAAGCTTCCTCAAATTCTGTAGCCTGACGGCGGCTGGGCTGGGCCTCGGGCCCGAGTTCGCCGGCAAGATCGCCCATGCGCTCGAAACCAAACCGCGCACACCGGTGGTCTGGCTGCATGGACTCGAATGCACCTGCTGCACCGAATCGTTCATCAGGTCGGGCAATCCGCTCGCCGGCGACGTCGTCCTGTCGATGATCTCCCTCGACTACGACGACACGCTGATGGCGGCCGCCGGTCACCAGGCGGAGGAATTACTCCAGCAGACCGTCGAGAAGTACGACGGCGAGTTCATCCTGGCCTGCGAGGGCAACCCGCCGCTGAACGAAGACGGCATGTATTGCATCCAGGCCGGCAAACCGTTCGTCGAGAAGCTCCGCTACATGGCGGATCACTGCAAGGCGATCATCGCGTGGGGCTCCTGCGCATCATGGGGCTGCGTGCAAGCCGCACGGCCAAATCCGACCCGGGCCACCCCGATTCACAAAGTGATCGTGGACAAACCGGTCATCAAGGTTCCGGGCTGTCCGCCGATCGCGGAAGTCATGACGGGCGTGATCACGTACATGGCGGCCTTCGATCAGTTGCCACCCCTCGATCGCCAGGGTCGGCCGAAAATGTTCTACGGCCAGCGCCTGCACGACAAGTGCTACCGCCGGCCGCACTTCGACGCCGGTCAGTTCGTCGAGAAATTCGACGACGAGGGAGCGCGCAAGGGCTACTGCCTGTACAAGGTCGGCTGCAAGGGCCCGACCACGTACAACGCCTGCTCGACGATCGAGTGGAACGGCGGCCTGTCATGGCCGGTGAAATCCGGT
>CAZISL010000145.1:0-6240 GCA_964541975.1 uncultured Chromatiaceae bacterium
TTCGCCACCGGGAATTGAACGGATTCACATAATCGAAACGCGGCGCCGAAACCCACCAAATGCGTGCCGTTCGAACCTTATACGGGCAATGATTCCGGCCGGTTTTCCTGCGATACTCGCCGCCATGAGCACCGAGACAGAAGAGTTTTCGACGCACCAGAAAGCGCTGGCGATCAACCTCGACCGGGGAATCTACGGCACGGTGGCCGAAATTGGCGCCGGGCAGGAGGTCGCCCGCTGGTTTTTTCGCGTTGGAGGCGCGGCGGGCAGCATCGCGAAGACGATGTCGGCCTACGACATGCAGGTCAGCGATCAGATCTACGGCAAGTCGGGCCGCTACGTGTCGCGGCAGCGGGTCGAGGCAATGCTCGACAAGGAATACCGCCTGCTGTGCGAGCGCCTCGGCGATGCGCTCGAGAGCCACACGCGATTTTTCGCGTTCGCGGATACGGTCGCGGCTCGCAACTTCACGGGCACGAACGATTGCCACGGCTGGATCGGACTGCGATTCCAGACGGTTCCGGGCGGCGAGTCGAACGACGTCATCCTGCACGTCAACATGCTCGACCGGACCAATCTGCTGCAACAGGAAGCGCTCGGCATTCTCGGCATCAACCTGATCTATGCGGCGTTCCATACGCCCGAGTTCACGCCGGATTTTCTTCACGAGCTGCAGGACGATTTGAACTCCAGCCGCGTCGAGATCGACATGGTGCATGTCAGCGGCCCGGCGCTGGAACACCTGGACCCGCTCGAGATGGGCATGTCGCTCGTTCACGGCGACCTTGCACTCGCCGTGATGTTCGGACCGGATGGTCAACTGGAACCGCCCAACGAAGTCATTCGCAAGCGGTCCGTCATCGTCGAACGCGGTCTCTACCAGCACCACACCGAGATCGACCCGGAAGTCCTCGCGTCGGCCCACCGGCAACTGCATCGCGAACTGCCGGATCCGGAACGCGAACCCCTGCCGCTGATGGAACTCAGCGTCAACAACCTGCGCGAGGGCACGAACATCGACCGCGACGAGTACATGCGTCGGCTGCGGGCGATCACGGCGCCCGGCCACTGGGTTTTGCTGACGCGTCTGCGGCACAGCTACAACCTGACGGATTACCTGCGACGTTATTCGCAGCAGCCGTTGCGCTTTGCGATGGGTACGTCGACGCTCGCCATGCTGTTCGCGGGCGAATACTACGCGCAGCTACCCGGAGGTCTGCTGGAAGCGACCGGCAAGCTGTTCGCGGACAACGTGAAGATCTATGCGCACCCGATGTCGCCCGAGGCATTCGACGCGCATATGACGGCCGCGGAATTCGATTCGTCTTTCCTTACCGTCATCGATGACGGCGACGTCTCTATTGAAAAAATGGAACTGCAACGCCCGCTCGGGCTGCTGTTCCGTTACGTCAAGGAAGCCGGCTGGATCGTCACGCCGGGATAGAGCGGGTTCAGGCCGGCGAGATGTCTTCGTAGTACTCGTGCGAGTGCTCGGGCAGCAGGTGCGGAATCAGGTCCTTCGAACGCCCGGCATCCTGCGCCCGCGAATAGGCAGTCTTGTCGTCCGAGCTGTCCCACTTTTCAATGATGATGAAATGTGTCCCGGGCGGCTCCTCGGCGGGGTGCTTCGCCATTTCTTCGGCCGGAATGACTTTGCTGACCGCCGCCCGCATCGCACCGGTCCGAGCCCGCAGAATCTGCCGACCACGAAACCCGCTGGCGCCCTTCAGTTCTTCTTCCTGATCGCAATAGAACTTCGCGACTTCTTCTTCATGCCCCTTCCTGGCCAGAACCGCAGCAACGTAAATTTCCATTTTATTCTCCATACAGATACGCAGGCAGACAGCAAAAGATAGCGCGCCGGGCGAAACAAACCAAGAGTGGAAAACCGAGAGCTTCGGCCGGCGCGTTTCAGTCCCGGCGCGGCGCCCAATCCATGCGTCGATGGTCGATCCCGGCTTCTTCGTAGATCGGGCCTTCCGCGACAAAGCCGGCCTTCTCGTAGAACGGAATCGCGTGACACTGAGCCGACAGAAACAATCGGGGTGCGTCGTCGGCAGTGCCTATATCGATCAGCGCATGGAGGATCGCCCGGCCGACGCCCAGGCCCCTGAAATCGGCCAGCACGGCCATTCGTCCGATCCGTCCGTCCGACGTGATGCGTCCGGTCCCAACCGCCTGACCATCCATGAAAGCGAGCACATGCCGCGCCACGGGATCGTGTCCGTCGATCTCGATCTCTGCGGGAACCGCCTGCTCGACGATGAACACGGTCTTGCGAATCGCGTAGATCGCGTCACGCTGCTGGGCGAAATCGGTTTGTTCGATGCGTACTTGAGCCATGGACCGTTGCCGGATCGACCGCTTAAGAGAATGGAGTCACCGGCCGTTGCCAACCTGGGTTGGCAGGATAGCAGGGCCGGATTGTGCCGGGGAAGGAACCTCGGGGTTGCTAGTTCGGCAGCGGCGACGCTTCGGGCGCACCGATCAGCTCAACCAGGTCATTGGCGGCGGTCAGACCGTGCTGGTAGGCCGAGCGAAAATGCTCGTCGTCTCTCCGCCGCACCATCGACTGCGCCATGATCAGCGCGTCGGCCGCGTCTCCGTCGATCAAAGCGTAGGCATAGGCGGACATCAGCGCGTGTCGATCATCCAGCTCGAGTGCGTTGCACAGGCCGAAGATCAGACCGGCGACGACATCCTGTCGTACGCCCTGCTCCTGGGACGGATACCGGACGGCATTGGCGTGGCGAATCCACAGATACGCAGCCCTCGCGACGCGGTCGGCTGCTTCGAGCAACCGCTGGTGATCCGGGGCATCTGTGGTAGAGCACATGATTTAATGAGTCTAGGCGTGCGCCGGAACGCGGTCTTGTCAAAACCGGTCAGGTCGGATTCAATTCGCTTCAGGAGTGCCGCACATGTTGTTCGAAGCTACGACCCTGACCGCCGCTGCTCGAGTCATCGCCGAGACCCTCGAGAACAACTACGCGACCGATCCCGATCCGATATTCGCCGCCGCGAACCTGGACACCGCGCAACTCGCCGTGGCCGGCGCGCGCTACCCGTGGAAGAACATGCAGGCCCTGTGGCAACTGGCGGTCGAGGCCACCGGCGACCCGAGCTTCGGCCTGTATGCGGGCCGCAACGTCCGGCCGACGAGCTTTCACGCGCTCGGCTACGCCTGGCTCGCGAGTGAGACGCTCCTCGGCTCCCTGCAGCGTCTGTGCCGCTATTTTCGCGTCGTCAGCACCGCACCCGTTGCCCTGGAGCTCTCCACGGACAGCGGCGATTACCTCCTGACCGAAACCCTGGTGGATCCGAGCCATATCCCCACGGATATGGCGATCGATGCATTCGTCGTCGCGATCGTGCAATTGTGCCGCACGGCGAGCAATAACGACTTCGCGCCGCGATCGGTGGAGCTGCAGCGCGCGGACCCCGGCAATGCCGCCGGATACGCCGACGTCCTCGGGTGCCCGGTCACGTTCGGCGCGAACGACACGAGAATCCTGTTCGACCGCGCCTCGCTGGAAGCCCCCCTGCCGGGCGAAAATGCCGAGGTCGCGCGGGCGAACGACAAGGTCGCCGAGCATTACCTTGAGAGCCTCGAGCCGCACAAAGTCGCGTCGGAGGTCCGCGAACTATTGATCGGCCTGCTGCCCTCGGGCGGATCCAGCCAGTCGGTGATCGCCGGCCGAATGAACCGCAGCCTCAGCACCCTGCAGCGACAATTGCAGGGTGAAGGCACCAGTTACCAGGAAATTCGGGACGACACGCGCAGCGCCCTGGCCCGGGCATACGTTCGCGACCAAGACCTGACCCTGAGTCAGGTCGCCTACATGCTGGGTTTTTCCGACCAGAGCAATTTCTCGCGCGCGTTCAAGCGCTGGACCGGCGAGTCGCCACGCGAGTTTCGCCGCAGCGCCTAAGTGCGGCAATAGATCCAGCAAAAGCATCGGCCGGCTACCAGACGCCGACCGCGATCAGCGTCCAGATCAACGCACCCAGAAGCGTGGCGAGGATAATGCCCTGTACTGCGTCTAAATCGCGCATTTTGCACCGTCTCCTGTCCGCAATGCCGCGGACTCCTGTTAGATGCCACTTAGCTTAGGGCGACCGGGCCTTTCGGGCTGGTCAGTCCGGGTCAAATCCGGGTCAATTCGCCGCGCTTAAGTAAAACGCCCCGGCTGCCGATATCTCTTCTACGCGATCGATCGGCAAGGTCGATCCCGCTGTTTTGCCAATCTTCGTGATCCCGGGCTTGTCCTGGGAATACGGCCGAATCGGAGTTTCCAGATGTCCGCTCAGCAAGACCTGAACGCAGCCTGTTTCAAATTCGTCGCCAACCTGGCGGCTGACCTGAATCGAGACGACTTCGATTTGCCGGGCTATCCCGTGGTGGTCATCGAGCTGCAGCGGCTGCTCAGCGACGAGGACACGTCGGTGCAGGACATCGTCAAGCTGATCAACAGCGAGCCGGCGCTGGCCGCCAGGCTGGTCAAGCTCGCCAACTCCGCAGCCTTCAACGCGAACAACCGGGAAATCTGTGAGCCCCGGGCCGCGATAACGCAGCTCGGATTCAACATCGTGCGCAGCACCGCCACCGAATTCGCGATGAAGCAGATGAAACAGCAGGACTGGCTCAAGCCGGTCATTCCGCAGCTCGAGCAGATCAACCGCCGATCGATCGGCGCCGCCGCCATCGCCGCCGGCGTCTCGATCGGCGTCGACACGGTGCGCTCGGACGAGGCCCTGGCAGCCGGCCTGTTTCACCAGATCGGCAACCTGTACCTGCTGACGCGGGCTCACCAGGAGGACCTCGTGGCCGGGAATCCGGATTGGGAGTCGATTATCGCCGAATGGCACCCGACGATCGCCCGCGCGATCATCGACAGCTGGGGAATTTCTCCGACCATCGGCGAGGCTGCGGAGAACCAGGACATCCTGCTGCTGGACGACAAAACGGAATTATCGATCCTGAGCCGCATCGTCGGGGCGGGCAAACTCTATAACCTGCTGCAGGAACCCGGCCACGGCGGGCTGGAGAAAGAGCGCATCGAGAGAATCGTCACCGAGACCGTCATCAACGGGGTCTCGTTCATGGATCTCCTGGGCCAGCACAAAGAAGAGATCGACAAGATTCACGTGTCGATGAGCGGTTAGGTCGCCGTCGGCCCGGCCGCAATCGATCGCGGTCTATTGCCTCTTCGCCGGCCCGCGACTCGCACAGCACGCCGCGCGGCTTGCACAAATATAGCCTCACATTTCGGTGCTGATGACCGGTGCCGGCGATGCGTCGACCCGCGGGGTCCAGCCGGCGGCAATCAGGCGGTCAGATGATGCTGGCGCAGTTTCTCGCGCTGCAGGTTGGCGCCGTCCGGTCCGTAGGTGGAATCGCCGGCCGCGCCGATGCCGAGTGCGCCCAATGCGCCCGTGACGAAGTTCTGCTGACCGGTGATCAAGCGTCCGTTCGCCTCGTTGAGCTCACGGCATTGATCGCTGAGCGCGCGTAGGTGTTCACGGCGGTCCAGAGTCCGTCGATCGGCGGCAGCCGCATTTGCGACGGAGCTCAGCTTCGCCGCCAGTGACTCCAGCTGCGCCATGCATTCGGTCTTCAGGTCCATGGCCGCATTTAGCGAGTCGATGTCGCGGGCCCGCAATGCACTTTGCTCCGCTTCGAGCCCGGCGAGCATTCGGCCCAGCGCCTCGATCTGACGGTCGAGCAGTTCCGCGGTTGTCATGCCGGTAGCAGTTTCGTCACGCATAGCGAATCGCTTACGCGAAGTTCGTTTCCCACCGAATCAGCTTGTCGGCCAGGTTCTCGGCATTGACCTTGTAGGTTCCGGCATCGACCTGCTGGCGAATCTCTTCGACGCGTTTCTCGTCGATCTCCGGCAACGCCTTCAGGCTCGTCTCGATGCGCTGCAGATTGGCCGCCGTCCCGGTGATGGACACGGCGTCGCCGGCCGCGCCCGAACCGCTGACCGCCGGGCCCTGCCCGGCATCCTTCGCCTTACCGACCGACCGTGACTGCGACTGAGAAATGTCAACAGGAGGTCTTCCTAATCCATTGATTTTATCTGCCATTTCTTGCTTCTCTCGCCTTCTCGTCTAACCTATGGACGCACTGTTCCTGGAAGTGCTATCGGCACGACCCGGGAAAACTTTAGCCCCCGTTTCACACATTTCACATAATCATTGCAGCAGGACTTCGACCGTCCGGCCGCTGCGCACGAC
>CAZISL010000146.1:0-6685 GCA_964541975.1 uncultured Chromatiaceae bacterium
ATCCTCGCCGAGCTTCGCGTGCTCCGTCAGGACGGAAAAGATAATGTCCTGCTTGCGCGACCGACCCATGTTCTCGATGCCCATGGTCTGAGCGAGTCCGACGAGATCCGCGACCGGCTTGTTCTTGAGCTCGTTAAGGCTCAGCAGATTTTCGCCCTTCTCGAGCTCCGCCTTGTCGATGACCTCGTCCGGCGTAAACGCGGAATGATCTTCGTGTTCTGGTCTACGACGGCCCGCCTTCTTCTTGTTCGGCTGACCGCCACCCTTGCCGCGACCCTGCTTGTTGGTGCGGCTGCGTGCTGAATTTCCCAAGTATCCCCTCACAATTGATTTTCCAGCAGCTGTGACAGCTGCTCTTTTGACAACATTCCGACATGCTGCGCCTCGACGACGCCGCCCTTGAACAACATCAATGTCGGGATGCTGCGGACGCCATATTGCATGGCCAGATTCTGATTCTCTTCGACGTCGACTTTCGCGAGGCTCAATCGACCTTTATATTCTTCCGCCACCTGCTCGAGAATCGGCGCGATCATCTTGCATGGTCCGCACCATTCGGCCCAGAAATCAACCAGGACAGGCGTGTCAGCCTTCAGGACATCGGACTCAAAGTTCTCGTTCGTAATCGTAATAATGCTCATCGCTCAACTTTCAGTATCAGGTGTTCAGAAAATCTTTCGAGCCACTGCAGCAAGCTGGCGCCAGCTCTGATGCCAGGACACGCCGGTGACGGATACCGATGGCGACCAGAAATGGGGCGATCCGGAAGGGCTAACGAAGCTTCCTTCGATCCAAAAAACGGGCAGTGGACAGGTAATGAATGTGCGGGTGCGGTAGGTCCCGCAACGACTTTCAACCAATTTGAACCCGTCCCGCGGCAATTTGCAAGTATCTGGCCGACGTTTTTCTGTACTATCCCGCTAACCAAGTGGCCCTGATTTGATGACAGAAGACAGAAAAATCCCATTCACCGACCTCGACCTGCCTGAACAATTGCAGGAGGGAGTCCGCACTGCCGGCTTTGAATACTGCACGCCTATCCAAGCGCGCACGCTGCCGAGGGCGCTAGAAGGACACGACGTCGCGGGTCAGGCGCAGACCGGCACCGGGAAGACTGCGGCCTTCCTGCTGGCCGCGATGAACCGCCTTATCAAGAACCCGATCGAGCGGAGCGGAAACAACTCCAGTCCGCGGGCGTTGATGATCGCACCCACGCGCGAGCTGGCGATTCAGATTCACGAGGACGCGAAAGTCCTCGGGCACGCGACCGATTTCAGGATGCAGGTCGTCTTCGGCGGCGCCGATTATGACAAGCAGCGCGACAAGCTCGCGAGCGGCGTCGACATCCTGATCGGCACACCGGGGCGGTTGATCGACTACTACAAGCAGGGCATTTACAACCTGAACAATATCCAGGTCATCGTCCTGGACGAGGCGGACCGGATGTTCGACCTCGGCTTCATCAAGGACATCCGCTACATCTTGCGTCGTCTGCCGGCGCCCGATCAGCGCCTGAACCTGATGTTCTCGGCGACGCTGAATCAGCGCGTGCTTGAGCTCGCCTACGAGCACATGAACGAGCCCGAGACCGTGCAGATCGAGCCCGACAAGGTGACAGCCGACCGCGTTACGCAGACGGTCTACTATCCGAGCAATGAGGAAAAACCGCGGCTGCTGATTGGTCTGTTAAAGAGCATGGAAGCCGTCCGGACGATGGTGTTCGTCAACACGAAGCGCGAGGCAGAGTACCTGTCCCGTCTTTTACAGCACAACGATGTCAGCGCGCGGGCCATTTCCGGCGACGTGCCGCAGAACAAGCGCATCCGGATGCTGCGCGAGTTTCAGTCGGGCGAGCTGCCGGTATTGATCGCGACGGACGTCGCGTCGAGAGGATTGCACGTCCCCGATGTCAGCCATGTCGTCAACTACGACTTGCCGCATGACGCCGAAGATTACGTGCATCGGATCGGGCGCACGGCACGTGCCGGCGCGGCGGGCGATGCGATCAGCTTCGCGTGCGAAACCTATGCGTTCACGCTGCCCGAGATCGAGAAATTCATTGGCCATCGCATTCCGATGGGCACAATCAACGCGGCCGACACGCCAGAGGTCAAACGTCCGCCGCCGATGCCACGACGCAAGAAAACTCATACGGGTCGCCGCGGCGGCACGAGCGGGCCTTCGAGGCGACCCGAATCCCGGGGCAGCGCCGACACGTCAGCGAAGCCGGAAGAGGGCGGTAAGAAGAAACGTAGACGGCGCCGGCGGCGCGGCGGCGACAATAAAGATGGCCCCGCAACCGACTGACACAATCCGGCCTTGCGCCGAATCTTTAAGCGGCAATCGACGCAAACCATGCAATCCGACCTCTCCACACTGACGCAAGCCACCGTCGCCATCGCGCGCCGCGCGGGCCAGGCGATCCTGCACATTTACGAATCCGACTTCTCGGTCGAAACCAAAGCGGACGACTCGCCGCTGACGGCCGCCGACCGGGCATCGCACGAACTGATCTGCAAGGAGTTGCGGGAGATCACGCCGGATATCCCGATCTGGTCAGAAGAATCTGCGACGATCTCCTTCAACACGCGCTCGCTGTGGCCCGAGTTCTGGCTGGTCGATCCGCTGGACGGCACGAAGGAGTTCATCAAGCGCAACGGCGAATTCACGGTCAACATCGCGCTCATTCGCGACAACGAGCCGGTGCTCGGCGTCGTGCACGTACCTGTCCACGACCGCGACTATTACGGTTTCGAGGGCGGCGGTTCGTTTCTCGCCGAAAAAGATGGCTATCCGGCACCGATCTCGGTTCGCAAACCGGCGGCCGCACCAAGGCGCGTTGTCGGCAGCCGATCACACCGCGGCAGCTCGCTGGAGAGCTACCTCGCGAATCTCGGGGAGCACATCATGGTACCGATGGGAAGTTCCCTGAAACTCTGCCTGGTCGCGGCCGGCGACGCAGACGTCTACCCGCGACTTGGCCCGACGTCCGAGTGGGACACGGCGGCCGCACAGGCGGTGGTCGAAAATGCCGGCGGCAAGGTCGTCGACCTCGACGGCAAGCGCCTTATGTACAACACCAAGGCCGACCCGCTGAACCCGTTCTTCATAGTGTACGGCGACGACGCCGTGGACTGGTTGAGCTGCGCCGAGTCCGACTGACCCTGCCGTTCGGACAGCCGTCCTGCTACAATATCCAGGTCCGCAACCGACGAGGTCGAGACGATTTCCCGGTTGCTGTGTGACTCCGGCCGGGCCCGTCGTGCCCCAGTTCCAAAGCCGGTCTTCGCAGCGCAGGACCTGATCAGCAGGCAGTGACCTGGCCTTAAAGAAGCCGGCGCTGCCGTGATCGGAAATCGTAAGAACCAGTATCGCGAGGATAATGGACAACGTAGTTAATCACACCTTCGGCAACCGCACTCAACTCAGGGAGTTGCGAATGGCGCATCGAGACCTCGACGTCGCCATCTCAGAGCTTTCACAGTTTCCGCATACCGATCAGCTGCGCATTCGCCGGCTGAAAAAGGAAAAACTTCGCCTGAAAGACAAGATCGTCAGGTTGGAAAGCGGGATCCCACCGGGCAACAACGCCTGATGGATTGAGCGCTGGCGCGCGACGTGCGCGGATGGCGGGTTCGGTTACCGGGAAGAGAAGCTTCTTCCGCGTCGTAACGAAAGCATGCTGGGCGTGAGTCCGGAGCGCGCTAGCGGCGTCTCGCTACCGTGGCGTCGGCTGGCTTTACACTCCTCCGAATACCTCTAAGTCTTTGTTTGCAAAGATCTTAATAGCGGTTTTGTGACGCCGGACACGCGCTCCTTCGACGATCAGCGTCGACATCGCTTACAAATCGATCATCCCTGCTCGGTTGCCACGCGAATCGCGAGCCAGCCAAGGATCTGCACGAGTCGCTTTTACGTCGACTACGTCACAGTTTTCCGGCTCCCGCACGCATTCTGTCAAGCCGACGGCGCTGCGGCGCGAAGCTGGCACGTTAGCTGCATTTATACGGGTGACAACACAGCCTCTACAGGCAACACACAACACAACACAACCCACAGCCTGAAACAACAACAACAAAGATCAGGCAAATAATAACAATAAAGAAACTCTCCAGCGCCCATCCACCGCCCCTCTCAGGGGCGGTTTTTTTTGCCTGCGAATCGTGGCGAGGCGTTACATTCACGGGCTTAAGAGTTATCGTCGCGTCATGTCCGAGACACCCCAACTCGATACTGTCGACAACATCGCGCTGTTCCTGGATTTCGACGGCACGCTCGTGCACATCGTCGATCGGCCCGACCTAACCCGCGTGCCTCCGAGCCTTCTCGCGACACTGAGCGAGGCGCATGCGGCACTCGACGGTGCGCTGGCTTTGGTATCCGGGCGGGCGATCGCCGACCTCGACGCACTAATGGAACCCCTGCGATTGCCGGCAGCGGGCGTGCACGGACTCGAGTACCGGAATGGCGACGGTGCCATCCAATCGGCGACCGACCAGTCAGTCCCTGAATGGGCGCGACAGGAAATCCTGACACTGGCTAATTCGGCCGAAGGCCTGCTGACCGAAGACAAGGGTCATGGCATGGCGATCCACTACCGGCTGGCGCCGGACCGAGAAACGTCGGTGCGCGAAGCCATCCAGCGCATCGCCGCGCGCCTCGGCCCGGATTTCATCCTGCAGGATGGCAAAATGGTGTTCGAGTTACGCCCCGCGGGCGCGACCAAAGGCACGGCCGTCGCAAGGTTCATGGAACAACCGCCGTACGCGGGCCGAATACCCGCGTTCGTCGGCGACGACGTCACGGACGAGGACGCATTCAGGGTCGTCAACGAGATGGGAGGAATGTCGATCAAGGTTGGCCGGCTCGATGACGCATCTGCCGCGCGTTATGAACTGGAAGACGTCAGCGCCGTCAGGAACTGGCTCGTTCCGTTGACCCGCGGAGGCGTCTCCTCGAGCCGTCGCACGAAGTAATAAAGGAGCGATGTGTGTCATCCCTTAACCTCGCCGTAATTGGCAACTGCCAGGTCGGCGCGCTGATCGACGAGCGTGCGGGATTCGCCTGGGCGTGCATTCCCCAGTTCGACAGCAACCCGACATTCTGCCGACTGCTCATGGGGGACGACCCGGAGCCCGTGCGCGGCTTCTTCGAGATCGAGGTCGCCGACTTCGACCGCGCCGAGCAAGCCTACATCCGCAACACCGCGATCGTGCAGACAACGCTGTATGACAAACAGGGCTGCGCCGTGCGCATCACGGACTTCTGCCCGCGCTTCGACCTGTTCGGCCGCGTCTATCATCCCGTGATGTTCATTCGCACGCTGACGCCGATCAACGGCTGGCCGCGTATCCGGCTGCGCATCCGTCCCGCATCCGAATATGGCGCCAGGGATCCCGAGATCACGCACGGCAGTAACCACATTCGCTATGTCATGCCGGAGTTTGTGCTGCGCCTGACGACCGACGTCTCTCTGACCGCGATCATGGAAGAGCGGGAATTTACGCTGACCGAGCCGCAGCACCTGATCCTCGGCAATGACGAGAGCATCCCCGAATCCGTCGGCAAGCAGACCCGCGAGCATTTCGGCGAGACCAAGAGCTACTGGCAGGAGTATGTCCGCAGCCTCGCGGTTCCGTACGAGTGGCAGGAGGCCGTGATCCGGGCGGCAATTACGCTGAAGCTGTGCACGTTCGAAGACACCGGCGCCGTGATCGCGGCGATGACGACATCCATCCCCGAGGCCCCGAACAGCGGGCGCAACTGGGACTACCGTTTCTGCTGGCTCCGCGACAGTTACTTCACGATCCAGGGATTGAACAGCCTCGGCGCGACGAAGACGATGAGCGCGTACCTGCGCTACGTGCTCAACGTGTCTTACGACTCGACCGAATCCCTGCAGCCGCTGTACAGCATCACCGGTAAATCGAAGCTGACGGAGTGGCAGGTCGACAGCCTGCCCGGCTACCGCGGCATGGGCCCGGTGCGTGTCGGCAACCAGGCGTATGAGCAGGTGCAGAACGACGTCTACGGCGCGGTCGTGCTGTCCGCGACGCAATACTTCTTCGACGAGCGAATGCCGGAGCCCGCGACGGTCGAGAACTTCGAACGCCTGGAGGTGCTCGGGGAGAAGGCGGCCGAGCTGTTCGACAAACCCGATGCCGGGCTATGGGAGTATCGCGGCCGGCAGCGCGTACACACGTTCTCGAGCGTCATGTGCTGGGCCGCATGCGATCACCTGGCGAAGGTCTCCCGGCATTTCCGTCTCGACGATCGAACCAGGCACTGGCAGGGGAAGGCCGACAGAATCCATGCGGTCATCTGCGCCAACGCCTGGGACGAGAAACAGCAGGCCTTCACCGAAAGTTTCGGTCGACCGGAACTGGACGCCAGCATGCTGTTGCTGAATCACCTCGGGTTCCTGAAGGCCGATGACTCGCGTTTCCTGAGCACGGTCAACGCGATCGAGTCGCAACTCCGGCGCGGCGACCACCTGTTCCGCTACGGCGTGCCGGACGACTTCGGCGAACCCGAGAACGCGTTCAACATCTGCACCTTCTGGTACATCGATGCGCTGGCTGCGACCGGCCGCAAGGAAGAGGCACGCGAACTGTTCGAGAAGATGCTGGACTGCCGCAACAGCCTCGGACTGCTGTCCGAGGACCTCGACCCAAAGACCCATGAG
>CAZISL010000147.1:0-5624 GCA_964541975.1 uncultured Chromatiaceae bacterium
TGAAGCGTTCGTCGCCGGCAATGCCGTCGTAGTCGACGAATCCGTTGCGGACGTTCTGCAGCAGCAACTCGTCGAATGCGTCGAAGCCCGGGGTATTGCCAAGCGAGCTGCCTGGCCAGGCAGACGCTGCCGCGACGATGAGCGAAAGAAAAATTCGGAGGCACGGGCGTGTCGGGGAGAGATGCATCATCAGGTCTTTGGAGCGGCAGAATGGGTCAAGGTTCCCGGCCGCCGTCAAAGTTTCGCCGTCGGTCCGTGCGCTTCAACTATACTGGCAATCCATGAGCAACTCTAACTGTGGCCGCCTGGGCTGCCTTCGTGCCACGAGCGCGTTTGCCGCGGCATTATTGCTGGCTGTAACCATGGGCGGCTGCGGCGGCGACACTGATCCTTCCTCCGACGATCCCACGAAATCCGCCTCCCGGATCGTTAACCTCGGCGGCACGACGGTGCCCGATACGCCAGGTGAGGCGGTCTGGCTGGCATTCGAGCGCGAGGCGGAATCTGCATCGGGCGGACGCCTGGACATGCGACCGTTGATCTACGGTCAACTCGGTTCCGAGGAGCAGCTGCTGTCCGGGTTGCGGCGCGGGCGTATTCAATTCGCCAACCTGTCCGCGCAGGTGACGTCGACGGTCGTCCCCGAACTCGCATTGTTGTATGCGCCATTCCTGTTCGATAGCTTCGAAGAAGCCGACTTCGTCTACGACAACTATTTGACCGATATCTATCGTGACTTGCTCGCGGCACAGAACCTCTACCTGTTGACGTGGTACGAGATCGGCTTTCACTCTGTCTATGGGAAAGAGCCCATCATCCTGCCGGCCGACGCGGCCGGAAAGCGGTTTCGTGTGTCCAGCAGCCTGAATGCGAGATTGTTTGCCGAGGCCATCGGCGCCGACGTCATACCACTGGGCTTCGGCGAGATCGTCTCGGGATTGCAGACCGGACTGATCGAGGCGGGTGAGAATTCGATTAGCCTGTATGCGCGCACCGGGATCGCTGACGAGGCGCCGGAGTACACGCAAACGAAACATGCGTTCGGGGTTTCGGTCATCGTTGCCGATGAGAAATGGTGGAATGCGCTCGACGCGTCGGAGCGGACGATCCTGAGCGAAGCGTTCCCGACGATCGAAGAATCGCGGCGACTCACGCGCCAGCAGGATGACATCGACCTGCAGGACCCCGAGGTCGGAATCCGCGTGCATGAGCTCACGTCTGTGCAGCGCGACGACTGGAAACGCACGACGGCTGATGTCACGAAGAAATTGATGGACGCGCTCGGCGGTCGTTCCGGCGAGATCTACGACATTATTCTGCAGGGCAAGGCGGAGTTTGCCGCGCAATAGACCTGCTCGGCCGCAGTGGCTCTTGCCGACCTGGCTGCGGGAAACAAAATTGAGTTTCGGGTGGATGCCCGCACTGCGTTGATGGTCGCAAGGATTGCGGCGAGGCGAGCTGATTTCTCGACGAACGGCATAATTGGTCTGATGCGGGCGTCGGCGCCGAGGTCAGTCCACGACCAATACCGCGCTGCCGGTTACGTTACCGTCCTGCAGGTCGTGCAGGGCTCGGTTTGCGTCGCCGAGCGGGTAGGTCGTGATTTGCGGCGCCAGGAATCCCTCTGCGGCCAGGGCCATGAAGTCATGTCCGTCCTGACGCGTCAGGTTGGCGACGGACCGGATGACGCGCTCGCCCCAGAGGTCCGCGTACGGAAACGATGGAATGTCACTCATGTGGATGCCGCCGCAGACGATGGATCCGCCCTTGCGGACATCCTTCAGCGCCTTCGGCACCAGACTGCCGACCGGCGCGAAGATCAACGCGGCATCGAGTTCGCCGGGCGCAGGTTCGTCCGATCCGCCCGCCCAGGTTGCGCCGAGTTCGCGCGCGAAACGCTGCGCCTGGTCGTCGCCCGGACTTGTGAATGCGTAGACTTCCTGACCTGCGTGCAGTGCGACCTGCGTGACGATGTGCGCGGCAGAACCGAACCCGTATAGACCGATGCGCCGGGCGTCGCCGGCGAGCCGCAGGCTGCGAAAACCGATCAGGCCGGCGCACAGCAGTGGCGCGGTCGTCGCCGCGGGAAGACGCTCGTCGAGCACGAAACAGTAGCGCGCATCCGCTCGCATGTACTCCGCGTAACCGCCGTCGATGTGATAGCCATGAAAACGCGCGGCGTCGCACAGGTTTTCCTGATCGTTCGCGCAGTAGGTGCATTCGCCGCAGGTCCAGCCCAGCCATGCGACGCCGACGCGTTCGCCGACGGGGATCGGTGAGTCGGCGCCAGCGCTGACCACCTTGCCGACGACCTGGTGGCCGGGAACGATCGGATATGGGACGTCCGGCAGCTCGCCGTCGCGCACGTGCAGGTCGGTCCGGCATACGCCACAGGCCTCGACGCGAATCAGTACGTCCGTGCCATTGGCCGTCGGCCTTGGCCGGGTCTCCTCGACGAGATCCTGCACCGGGCTCGTGCAGACCCAGGCTTTCATGCCGGATCGCTCACGTCAGTCGCCGGGACGCTCCAGTCGTCCGCGATCGGCCTCGGGCTGCTCCAGTGCGCCCTTGTCACCCGCGTCCGGGTCCGCCACGGCCACGTAGCTGAAGTCATGCCGTGACAGCAGGTCCGTCGTTTCCATGGGATCTCCGTCCACGAACCGCGGCCGGAAAGCGGAGCGGCGATAAACGGATTTCACTGGATCCTCCATCAGGCCGGGCGGCTCGCTCTCGACCACTTTGATGTTCGCGGCCCTGCCGTCGGCATCGACGTCATAACGAATGACGACGAAGCCCTCCCTGGTCGGGCCGGGTTTTCGGCGCGGATTGCGTGCGTTGTTTGGAAACGGCCCGCCGGAAAGGCGCATCGGCAAGCGAAAATACTCATCCCGCTCGTCGAGGTATTCCTCGTTACCTGACAGATCCCGCCATGCCTCGGCGTACTCGACTTTCGCGGACGCCGGACGCCCTTCACGCGTGTAGAGGTCGCCTAACGCGACCTGCAGTTGCGCGCGTCGCAACGGGTCGGACGCGGGATTGCTGTCCAGCAGCTTGATGCCCTTGCGCAGCGTCGTCGCCGCCGCCGGGCGATTGCCCTGGCGTTCATATAATTTTGCCAGCCCCATCAGCGCGTCCGCCCGCGCGACGCTGATCTCGCCCTCGCTCTCCCGCAATATCCGGTCGGCGCTCCGGAAGATCAGGGCGGACTGTTCGAGATTGCCGACGCGGCTGTACCAATCGGCGAGCTTATACATACCCGGAACCACCAGCGGATTGTCGCGGCCATACTTGCGCTGATAAATCTCCAGTTGAGCCTCCTGGTAGAAACTCGCATCGTCGTATTCGCCCGTGCCGATGTAGCTCTCTGTCAGGCCGTCCTGGATACCGAACTGCTCGAAGTTCGTGAATCCCAGTTCTATGTTGTTGAGCCGCAGCGCGCGATCGAAACTCTCGATCGCCTTGTCGTAATTGCCGGCGCGATTGTAGCTGTGGCCGAGTCCGCTCAGCGGGTTGATCAGGCGTGGCGAAAGCATGCCTTCGCGGCGCTCGATGAGCGCGATCGCGGCGCGATAATTCTGTTCTGCTGCCGGCAGGTCGCCGCTGTGCGATTGCATGATCGCGAGATTGATCAGGGGTGTGACCAGTTCTTCCGACTCCGCCCCGTAGAGCTGCTGAGTCAGTTCCGCCACCTGCAGCGCCGCCCTTGTCGCATCGTCGCTGCGGCCCTCGCTCCGGAGGCGCATGAACCTCGAATACGCCGCATCGAGGTCGTCTTTGGTCGGCATCGGGGGCGCGGCCGACGCTGGGTCGGCCAATGCAGGTTCGGCGGCCGCTGCGGTCCCGGTCGCTGCAGGGCTGTCTTCGGCCTGGTCGGTATCGAGATCCTGCGCGACAGCGACGGCAGCAATTGCCGCGAGCGCGACGGATAGGATGGCCTGTCTTGCGGAGTTGCTGTTCACGATGCGTTGGTTGCGTCCCTGCCGTATTCATCCGGAGGTTTCATCCTAGTATCCGCACGGCGGGCCTCTCTGTCGAGAGTCCGACCGGCCGCAGCGGATGCTACACTGAGGTTCGTTCCACGAGTTGCGATTAGATGTTTTTGCGCCGCAAGAGTTCGACCCTGCCGACCCCGGAGCAGGCCCTGCCGGGCCGCGCCGATCCGATGGCCGTGCCCGACAAACATTACGTTAACGGTAATCCGCTTAAGCCACCGTTCCCCGATCACCTCGAGCAGGCCGTATTTGCACTCGGGTGTTTCTGGGGCGCCGAGCGATGCTTCTGGCAGATCGACGGCGTGTATACAACCGCCGTCGGATATACGGCGGGACCGACACCGAATCCGACCTACGAAGAAGTTTGCAGTGGCCGGACCGGTCATACCGAGGCTGTTCTGGTCGTGTTCGATCCGCAGCAAGTTACGTTCGAGCAATTGTTGAAGGTGTTCTGGGAATCTCACGACCCAACGCAGGGCATGCGCCAGGGAAACGACAGCGGCACGCAATATCGCTCAGGCGTCTATTGCTTCGACGAACGCCAGCGACAGGCGGCGGAGAGTTCCAGACGCCAGTACGGGGAAGCCCTGCAGCATGCAGGACGCGACGAGATTACGACCGAGATCGCGCCGGCGCAGGGGTTCTATTACGCCGAGGACTATCACCAGCAGTATCTCGCCAAGAACCCGGGCGGTTACTGTGGCCTCGGTGGCACCGGCGTAACCCTCTGAGGCCCCGGAGCCGGCTCCGGCCCGGTGGCCGACTGACACACGGGTGCGTGCCCGTGAGCACATTCCGGCGAAAACCCCGATTTCGCGCGCATTCCGAGACATTCGCCAGGCTCATCCCGCCGAAACTGTGATCCTGACCACGTTCCTCATGATTATGGTCATTAAGATGGGGTGAGTTTCTGAGTGTCACTGATAGCGGGGTTTCCGGACGTTGCTGCAAAAACGCATCAAAGTCGATACGGCCAACATCGAAATGGGCATGTTTATCGCTCAGCTCGATCGATCGTGGCTCGAGACGCCGTTCATCCAGCGTGGCTTCGTCGTAGCGAAGCTCGACGAGATCGCCCTGCTGAGGAAGTTTTGCACGCACGTGTACGTGGACGTTGAGCGCAGTTCGCTACCCGAAAAGCAGATCTGGAAAGCTCACCACCAGTCGGGTGCGGCCGGCGATCCGTTTACGGAAACATTCATTAGGCGTCGCCGCGATCTGCGGTCCGCCCGGCAGGTCCGCGGATTCCTCGGGGTGCTGCGCAAGCTGAACCCGGTCCGGCGCGGCCGAGGCGCGGACGAAACGGGTGAAGGGCTCGTCCGCATCGTAGCAACGCGTGCCGAAGCACCGCAGGCGGCTGCGGCTTTCGGGTTCGCCGCCGAACGCATGCGCGAGATACTGATCTACGTCAAGAAAGGTCATCGCGTCGACATCGATATGATCAAGTCAGCCGTCGATCCGATGATCGACAGCGTTATGCGCAATCCCGATGCGCTCGCCTGGTACGGCGCGTTGCGCAAGCGCGAGGATGGCGTGCACAGTTACTCGATGACGACAGCGATCTGGGCGCTGATCCTTGGACGGCACCTCGGGTTCGAGCGGCATCGACTCCAGAACCTCGCGATGGGCGGT
>CAZISL010000148.1:0-10430 GCA_964541975.1 uncultured Chromatiaceae bacterium
TGCAGCGGCAGCGCGACCTTCCATTCGTAGACGAGCTTGTGGATCGGGCCGTCCTGATCCTCGAGGAAGCCGACGAACCGCAGGCGGCCCGGGCACTGGCGCGCGCACGCCGGCGCGATGCCCTGCTCCACGCGCGGGAAGCAGAAGATGCACTTCTGCGACTTGTTCGTGACGTAGTTGAAGTAGACCTTGTCGTACGGGCAGGCCTGGTTGCACGCCCGCGTGCCCTGGCACTTGTCCTGGTCGACCAGCACGATGCCGTCTTCCTCGCGCTTATATATAGCGCGGACCGGGCAAGCCTCGAGACATGCTGGCTTCGTGCAGTGGTTACAGAGGCGCGGCAGGTAGAAGTGGTAGTTGTTCGGGTAGTCGCCGGAGCTGGTGTCCTCATCCCAGTTCGCGCCGTATGGCATCGGCTCTTTCTGTACGAGCCGATCGGCGGTGCCCTCGAAGTAGACCTCCTCGTGATTCAGCGGTTTCTCGCCACCGAAGTGCTCGTCCGGATGCAGGCCGCCAAACTGCAGCTCGCCCTCCTTCCAGCCGGATTTCGCGCCCTTCTCTTCCCAGTTCTTCGGGTAACCACGTCCGGGCTTGGTCTCCACGTTGTTCCACAACATGGCCTCCTGACCTTCCTCGTCGGTCCACAGCGACTTGCATGCCGCCGTACACGCCTGGCAGCCAATGCACTTGTTCAGGTCGATGACCATCGAGACCTGTTTACTCATATTCGCTACTCCTGCCCTGATCCTGCAATTGTTTTAGACGCAACGCCTCGCTCAGGCGTCCGTATATTTCTCAAATTCCACCGTGCAATCGTGATACGTCTGGTTCGGCACCTTGTCCGGGGCAGCGTAGTGAATTTGCCCGTAACCGCCCGCAACGTTGGTCGGCTTCATCATGCCGGCCGTCGGGATGACGGAACCGAAATTCTCGCGTCCCTTGAACAGCATCGGATCCCAGCCGTGGTACATGAACAGCGTCTTCGGCTGAGTCGAAGAACTGACATGTGCCTGCACGACGAACGAGCCGAACGAGTTGAACACCCGCACCATGTCGCCGTCTTCCACACCACGCTCCTGCGCATCGTCCGGATTGATGAACACGTCGGGCTCGCCCCGCTGCAATGACATCAACAGCGTATCGTCACGGAACATGCTGTGGATGCCGTGACGCGCGTGCCCCATCGTCAGTCGCAGATCGAAGCCCTTGATATCGCGGGGCGCGTGGTACTGCGGCAACGACTCGCCTTCCTGCATGAACCAGTCGTGATCGATGTAGTACTGCTGCCGGCCGGTCAATGTGTGATAGGGCTTCTTGTCGATGACGCTCGACAGGATCGTGAAGCTGTAATTCGAGTTGCGACCGAACTGTACATCGTCGGAATCGTCCGATCGAACGAAGCCCTTCTTCTGCAGGTTCTCGTAGTTCTTGACGTTGGAGATACCCCCCGACGTCGCAATGATGAAATCGACTGCGTCGCGCGTGCGCGTAACCTTCTTCGTGCCGCCGTCGGGTAACGTGAGCGTCGTGAAGATCTCGTGCAACTTCGTGTAGTCCCAGTCGACGGGCTGGCCAAACGCGAAACCGTTGACCGGCGAGATTCCCCGCGCCGTCGCGCGCTCGCTGATCGCGCTGGCCAGCTTCTCGAACACGGCCCAGTCGTCCATGGATTCGCCCAGCGGCGGCACGGCTTCGCTGATGGCATGCACGTAGGGCGTGCGACCTTCCATCGTGAAGTCTTCGCGTTCGTAGTGATCCGCGACCGGTAATACGTAGTCGGAATACATCGCCGTGATGCTCATGTGCGGCGTCATACCGACGATCGTATCGAGCTTCTCGAACGCTTTTTTGCGGAACCCGGGTTTGCCCGTCGCACGCCAGTTTGCGGGGTTGTGGCCCGCCATGATCGCCATCTTCCACGGTACCTGTGAGTAATCGGGAATCCAGCGCTTGGCGATCGCCTCACCGTGATACTTCTTGAAATGATCGGCCGCCTGGTCGCCGTAGATCTCGCGGTTCATCTCCTCGCCGTCACTGTGGATGTAGTCCCACAGCGCGATCGCCGCGACATTCAGCCGCGGTCCCATGCCGTTGAATGCATAGGCCATCAGGCCGTCGCCGTTCGGCAGCTGCGTCGTTTGCACGCCGCCGCCGGGCCGGCCCGTGTTGCCGGTCAGGGCGCACATCAACATCCAGGTGCGCAGGAGCTGATCACCGTGCAGCCATTTGTTCGCTCGATAACCGGCGAAGATCATGCCGGGCTTGGCTGTCGCGAACATCGTGGCCACCTCGCGTACGACGTCCGGATGTATGCCGGTCGTGGCCTGGGTCAGCTCCGGCGCGTAGCTCTGCATGTGCTTCTTCGTGAATTCGAAGACCGTGGTGACTTCCACCGGGCCGTTCGCGGTGTCGACGATCCACGTGCCGTTCAGCGCCGGCTCGATCGCGCCGAGCTCGATCGAATCGCCGTTGTCCGGCGGCGGACCCATCCAGGCCGGCGCACCACGGCCCGTGGCGGGGACCAGCGCGATACCGTTCGTCGCCTCGTCCCAGTAATAGAAAGAGCGGTCGCCGCCTTCCTGGCCGTCGATATCGCTCTGGCGCAGGAACTTGCGGTTGTCGGTGCGCACCAGGAACGGCAGATCCGTCTGCTCACGCACGTAGTCCCATTCGATCTGGCCGCTCTCCATGATCGCGTAGACCATCGACAGCGCGAGCGCCGCGTCCGTTCCCGGCTTCGGGTTCAGCCACTTCGACGAGTGCATCGCCGAAGCGTTGAAATCCGGCGTGATCGTCACGACCTCGGTGCCGTTGTAGCGCGCCTCCCAGAAGAAATGCGCGTCGGGGATGCGGGTCGCGGCCGGATTACAGCACCAGACCAGGCAGACCTTCGACTTGAACACGGCGGCCATGTTGTCGCCCGGTAGTTCGTAACCGGTGACCTGGTAGGCGCCGACCGGCAGGTCGCCGACACCGGCGAAGGTCTCGGGAACGACGATGCCCGTCAGGTTCGCGAAGCGGAACAGCGACGCGAACGACGCACGTTTCAGTGTCAACGCGGTGCCCATCGCCGCCGTGATCGACGTCGGCCCGGATTCCACCGCATGATCGATGAACTTGTCGGCGATTTCCGTTGCCGCCTGGTCCCACGAAATCCGTTCCCACTGACCCGCGCCACGCTCGCCGACGCGCTTCATCGGGTACAGCACGCGCTGCTTGCCGTACATGTACTTCGAGGCGCGATTGCCCTTCTGGCAACCGCGCGGACCGTAGTCAGGCGTATCGGTACCGGAACGACCGTACTCGCCCTGCTGCTCCTCGCGCCAGACGATGCCATCCTTGACGTAGATGTTGAAGGCGCAGTGGCCGGTGCAATTGATGCCGCGGCTGCCGTGCACGACCCGGTCCCACGTCCACTTCTGCCGCATCAGGTCTTCCCAGGCCCCGTACGGGGCATCGGGTGCCGGCTGACCGAAGGCGGCGGGCGCCGCATAGTTCAGGGACAGGCCCGCGGCTACCGCACCGCTACCCTGCAGAAACTCGCGTCGATCCGTGGAAAACTGACTCATCGGGTGTCTCCGTGCTGTCACTACCCCGGATTCTAAATCAAACCAGCCTTGATCAACCGTTCGATATTCGCTTCCTGTCGCTTGCGGAATACGTCGCGATCCGGCGGCTCCACAACCTCGCCGCCCTCCAGCAGGAAGTTGCCGCGATGGTGGTCGGCCTGCGCATAACTGTCCGCGAACAGTCCGTAAGCCTGCCGCGACAGGATATTGGCCATACCGATGCGGCGACGCTCGCGCCGCAGCGCGCCGATGTCCAGTACGGCATTCGCGGACATGCTCTCGCCGCCGCCGGCAGACTCGGCCATGACCTGTCCGTGCGGGTCGACGATCTTCGACATCGCGCTGCACGTGTACGCCGGAATCGGGATGTTGTCGATGCTGGCTGAATTCGCGGATACCACGTAAGCCATACTCTCGACGGCACGGGCGCGCCGGCAAATTTCCTTGATCGTCAGTTGCGGGCTGCCCGGTTCGCTGGTCGGATGGATGATGACCTCCGCGCCGCGCATGACATGCATGCGGGTGAACTCCGGATACAGGATTTCTTCGGATGCGATCATCGCGAGGTTGCCGATTTCAGTCTTGGCGACAGGGAAGACTCCGTCTAGGCCGTAGATATCGAGATACTTGTCCCAGACGTCATGCGGCGTTGGCTCGAAGCTCGAGGTCAGGCGCCGATAGCGCAGGATGACGTCGCCGGACGGTCCAATAATGAAGCAGACCTGGAAATAGAGCTGCGGGAAATTCGGGTCGACCTCATAGACGTTGCCGGCGAGGTAAATTTCGTTCTCCTGCGCAATCCTGCCGAGTTGTTCGTACTCCGGGCCGTCGTACGCGAAACACGCCTTCTCGCGCCATTCCGCCGGGGACTCCCGCATCGGGAAGCCCGTCACTGCATATTCGGGCAATGCGACGAGCTTGACCGGCACGCCGTAGAACCACTGGCAGAAATTGGTCGCGGTCGTTACATAGCCCTCGATCGTCGCGATGTTGCCCGCAATGCGCTCGCGCGCCTCGGCGACATCGGAAATCAGGTTGACGCCATTGCAGGCCACCTGCAGCGCAACCGCGATGAATTCCGGACCCGTCGTTTCGTGCTCCGACATTGAGCTTCCCCTCCGCTGAGTTGTAGTCGCGCCGTCTGCGCGGCAATTATCAGGAGTATAGAGACGCCCGCGGTCCGGTTCGATCAGGAACCGCCTCCTTCGACCGCGTGTCAGCCAGATTCCCCGGATCCGACGTGAACCACGGCCGGACGCGTAGCATAATCCGCCGACGAAACATGGTTACGGCCCCGCTCCAACGGCCGCACTGACGGTGATATCCGATGACTGGAACGGCAACGAAAAGAAAAAAATGGCGCAATCCGATCATGGAACCGACGCTGAACAGCACGGGCTTCATGTTCAAGGTGCTCGATGAATACGCGCAGGACTTCATCGAGTATGCAGGACAGATCAAAGATCCGGTTCTCGAGATCGGTTGTGCATTCGGCAACGTGACGATTCCGGCCCTCGAGGCCGGCGGCCGGGTGACGGCTTGCGACCTCGAACAGCAACACCTGGACATTCTCGCGGACAAGACTCCATCGGAACTGCGTGATCGCCTGGAGTGCGTCCAGGGACAGCTGCCGTATGTCGATTTCCCAAAAGGTCAGTTCGGCGCCGTCCTGTGCTCACGCGTATTGCACTTCCTGGATGGTTCGGCGATCGACGCATCGGTGCGCAGAATGTATTCGTGGGTGAAGCCCGGCGGACGCCTGTACCTGATCATCGATACGCCATACGGCATCTGGCGCAAATTGATCCCGATCTTCGAAGCCAAAAAAGAACGTGGGGACCGCTGGCCCGGACTGATGATCGGGCTCGAAAACTACCTGCCGTTTGTTCCGGCTGACCGGTCGCTCGAGGGACCTCCATTCATGAACCTGCTGGATCCCGATATCCTGACGCGCGTCTGCACCGACGCCGGCTTCGACGTCCAACGCGCCGGATTCATCGACCGCTCCGACTTCGGCGGGCTGGGCCGGATGGACGGCCGGGAGAACGCCGGCATCGTCGCGCGCCGGCACGAGTAGACGATCCGGTTCAATCGAGGCCGTCGCTACGAACCCCGGGAAACGCGGCGTGCAGGATCGTCGCCAGACACTCGTCCAGTCTCGAATCCCTTGACACCCCCTGATGCTGAACGTAGCGGAGCAGGCTGCGCCGCACGTCGTCTAACCTGGTGTCGTCCGCAACGTCCTCCACCGGCCTGGTGGGCACCAGTTCCGCGAGCACCAGTTGCTCGACGTGTTCTGCGTCAAGCTCGACGTCATGCATCGACGGCCGGAATACCTGCAGTAAAAACTCGGGTACGCCGAGCGGTTCGTCGCGACACGCGCGCCTGATCAGACGCAATGGTTCGATCACGCGCTTGCGCCAATCGCTCGTTCGGCTGACGCAAGCGTCGATCTCATGCGCTCCGAGAGGACCACGCCCGGTCAAACCGACCCAGACACAAAACAACATGACGTTCACGTCCAGAGCGTAGCGATCCTGCAGAAACAGGCACGCGTCGGCAACGCCGGGCCGACCATAAATCGACAGCGAAAAGTCCCAGAACGGACTGTCTTGAAACTCAATCTTCATAGCGCGCGTTCATCATTTACGAGACCGAAGCGAACTTCGTTTCGACGGATGAGCCAGTAAAACAGGCGACCAATTTACATAATGTGACGCATTTCGCGATATGGCCGCGAAAACGTGACCAGATAAGTTATATCAATGGTTCGGCGTTGCTAGACTTGACTCTATATCAGTCAATTTTAAGAGTTCGAATAACGCCGCGGCGTATTAACTAAACATTCATGACATACGAACCGCGCAATACCGACAGCGACGATGTCCCGCAGGAGTTCGCAAAGACGCTCGAGTCTTACATACTCGGCGCGGTCAGCATCGAACAAATCAGGCGCACGATCGGCACTCTCCTGAGTCGCAACCAGGATTGGGGCCCCGAAATGCTGGCCACCATCGACGCGGCATTTCAGAACGGCCATCTGAACGGGACCGCACACCGCACGCTGATGACCGAGATCGACCTCGGCACCTCCGAAGACGAACCGACGGAATGGTCGGAGGAAACTCGCGCCGAAGTCGAGACCGAAAGCGACCTGCCCGGCAGCACTGCGGACCGGCACGAAGCAGCCGCAGCGCCGGAAGGCTCGGCAACAGCAGAACCACCCGAATCCGAGCCCGCCGGTTTCGCGACCGCAACGGATCTTGCCCCACCGGTACTGACACAGGCGATCGAGTCGGCGGATCCGCCGAGTAAGGCACCGCCTGTGCGGAAGACACTCGGCCCCGGAACAGTGCTGCAACATCGCTACCTGCTGCAGGAAAAAGTCGGGACGGGCAGCATGGGCGATGTCTACAAGGCGATCGACCGCGAAAAAGAAGCCTCGGGTTCCGCGGAACCCTGGGTCGCCGTCAAAATCGTGTCGCAGGAATTCTCGCGTAATCCGAACGCGCTGGAGGCACTCAAGCAGGAGGCGGCGCACGGTCAGCGACTCGTCCACCCCAACATCATTCGGGTTTTCGATTTCGACTGGGACGGTGACCTGTTCTTCATGACGATGGAGTGGCTCGAGGGTCGTTCGCTCGTCGACATACTCAACGGCCGCAGATTCCAGCCGCTGCCATTCCCGCAGGCCAACTCGATCATCCAGGGTTTGTGTCATGGTCTCGCGCACGCTCACAAGCAGGGCATCGTCCATGCCGACATCAAGCCCGGCAACATATTCATCACGCGCGCCGGGCATGTGAAGCTGCTGGACTTCGGTATCGCGCGCGCGACCGACGGAATGCCCACCGATTTCGACGCGACCAATATAGGCGCCCACACGCCGGCGTACTCGAGTTGCGAGGTCCTCGAGGGCGCACCGACGGCCGCGGTCGACGACATCTACTCCATGGGGTGCGTCGCGTATCGACTGCTGGCCGGTCGCCGCGCTTTCGGCGGCGCCACAGGGCTCGAGGCCGAAGCGAATCAGACCACCCTGCAACGCATTCCGAACCTGAACGAATCGCAATGGAATGCGCTGCAAAGTGCGCTGACCCTGCGGCGAATGCATCGCACCCCGGACGTCGCGACTTTCGTCGCGGAATTCTCGGATCAGGCCACGGTCGACATGACGAGGCCGTTGCCGGCTGAGTTGCGGACCCAGCTGCCACCTGAACAACCCGAGGCGCCGGCGGATGAACACCGCGGCCTGCCACTCAAGCTTGGCGTGCCGGCACTGGCGGCTGTCCTGGCCGCCATCGCCGCGGTGTTGTGGTGGCCGACGGATTCCGGCGTAGAGCCGCCCGCGCCGGTCGCTTCGCAGCCGCAGTCAACGGAACGCGAAGCGGAGACCGAAACGCTGCGCCTGATGTCGGAGATGCCAACGGATAAAGCCGCCGACGAGTCGGACGTGCCACCCGAAGATCCCGCTGGTGACGGCGACGGCAGCGCGTCGATCGCAGAATCGGTGGCGGCAGGCCCGGCCGATGCCACGACGGCCGATACTGAGACGCAGACGGCGGCCGCTGCCGAGAGGCAAGAGGTCGCGGCAGCCGCGGCAACGACGGCCGCGGTTGTATTAGCGACGCAAACAGAGACGGCGAATACCCGGGAAACGACCGCAACCCCGGCAGCACAGGCGCAGGCGGCGCAAGCCGAATCGCCCACGGACTCCGATACTTTCGAGTCGTTGCTCGATGCCGCCAACGAACGCATGGACTCAGGACAACTCGTCGAACCGGAAAACGACAGCGCCAAACACTACCTGGCCGAACTGGAAGCGATCGCGTCTGATTCGCCGGAATCGCAGCAGACGAAAGTACGCCTCGCGAACCTGATGCTGCTCGAGGCGATGGTCGCGATTACGGATCAACGCTTCGACGTGGCGGATAACTGGATCGGGGAAACGCGGGAACTGCGCGTTCCCGACGCGATGATCGAGCGCTACGAGCAGGAACTGCAGAAAGCGCGCGACGCGAAAGCCACGCGCGACAGCGAGAGCCTGGGTGCGATTTTCGCGTCGGCGACCCCAGCTGCAATCCTCGCCGATCCGAACGTTTCTTTCGACACGTCAGAGGGAGAAGGGTCTCTCGCTACCGGCGACGTCGCACCGGCAGCGCAACCGACGACGCTGGCGATGGTCCTGCCGGGCGCCGCGCCGACGCCGGAAGGCGAAACAGCAGTACTACCCGCCGCAGAACCGGAGCCGAATCCCGGACCCGTCGCCACACCCATGTCCGCGCTCGAGTTTCGACGTTTCGTCGAACCCGAGCGCCCATCGGGTTCGTTCGCACGCAATAAAGAAGGCTGGGTCGAGGTCCGCTTCCAGGTCAACGAGAAAGGCAAGCCCGTCAACATCGAGGTCAGCGACGCCGAACCGGCCAAGATATTCGATCAGGCCGCATTGTCCGCGATCCGCAAATGGCGCTTCGAACCCTATCGCGTCGACGGCAAACCGACGGTGACGAATACCGGAGTCCGTCTCCGCTTCCAGAAATAGCCCGCGGTTCCTGCCGCTACAATCCAAGCGGCGTAAAGATGTCACGCTTGCGAAACAGGCTCGCGAAGAATCGCCACCTGACCTTGCCGGGCGTCAGCCAGCGAACCGCGTCGCCATTCTTCTTCGACTTCAGCATGCCCTCGACCAGGAACGGCGTTACCGTTGCAACGGTATCGGCAAGAATATTCAAGATCTTCTTGGTCTGCTCCCACCGCTCACCGCGCTGATCGGGCGGCGGGACGAGCATGTCGGTGACGACGATTCCGGGACTGAGATAGCCCATGCGGACCGGCGTCTTGGCCAGCTCTTTCGAGATCGCCTTCGTGAAGTAGCGCAGCGCATACTTCGTCATGCCATACACGCCGGCGGTCGGCCGTGTCTGGCCGTTGCTACCGAACCCCTCCATGTTAAATATCGCGCCGCCGCCCTGCTGATACATACCGGGAATCACGACGCGATTGCAGTTGAGTAGGCCCACGACATTGGTCTGTATGGTCAGCATGTAGTCGTCGACGGGCAACGCGAAGAACGGCATCTTCAGACCATCGCGACCCGCATTGTTGACCCAGATGTCGACCGAGCCGAGAGACTCGAGCGCACCCACCCATAGTTTCTCGACGTGGTCGAAGTTCGCGACGTCACACGCAAGCCCGGCAACCGAGCGTTGCGGGAATTCCGCGCGCAAATCTTCGACACCGCTGGCGACCGAATCGGCTGAGCGACTCGAGATCATGACGTCATGGCCGCGTTTCAGAAACTCGCGCGCCATGCCGTAGCCGATGCCCTTGGTACTTCCGGTAATAACGATGTTCATATGCTGGTCCGCCTAGATTCAGGCTGCTCACGTTAGTATGCTCGCGTCACCGAGGCAAACGACAAGACCAATGAAGCCTTTCGCTCTCTTCGTATTCTGCATTGCCGCCGCCGTGGCAGGCGCACAGACGTCCGACGAGCCGCAGTGGCAACACTACGCCGGCAACCTCGGGGGGCAGCAATATTCACCACTGAATCAGGTGAATTCCGCCAATGTCGGACAACTCGAAATCGCCTGGCAATACCGCAGCGGCGAACTGGCGCGGCGCTCCGAATTCCAGAACGCGACCGCGAAGGTGCAGGTTAATCCGATCCTGTTGCCGCCGTCGGCCGGCGGCCACCTCGTGATTTGCACGCCCTTCAATCGCGTCATCGCCCTCGACCCCGTCCGCGGAACCGAGCGCTGGGCATACGATCCGCAAACGCGCATCAACGGGTACGCGACCGAAGACGACCCGCAGGGGCTCGAGAGCCCCGCGTTCGCGAATTGCCGGGGCGTCGCGTAC
>CAZISL010000149.1:0-13511 GCA_964541975.1 uncultured Chromatiaceae bacterium
CTGGTCAGGACCCGGCGTCCCCATGCATTGTTAGGCGCGAGCGCCAGCGCGCGCGACTGGCCGATAGTCGCCGCGCGTTCCGCCACCTGGCGGGCTTCATCCTCTGGCGACAGGGCAAACTGGAAAAAGTCCGCCACGATCGGCGCGTTGCCCGGCAGGAAATTCAGCGCCAGGGTCGGCGTCGTGACGCCGATCGCGGCGAGCTTCTGTACCGAGTCCTTCAGCAGCGGTCCGACGATGAACGTCGCGCCTTCGCTGACGGCGCGCAGATAGGCTGATTCCACGCCAGTCGTCGAAACATCGTACACGCGAATCTCGGGACGGTTCGGCAGGTCCGTTGCGACGAAGTGCGCCGCGAGGAAGCCATCACGCACGGCCACCGCGGCCTGTTGTTGTGGACCCGTCAGCGGGAGCAACACCGCAACCTGGCGCGGAAATTCCTGTGTCGACGGCAGCGCCGACATGATCTCGGGCAGCAGCAGGCGATTGGCCGGATGGCCCGGGTAGTCGACCTGCCATGACTGTATCGCCCGCTTCATTGCCGCCGGCGTCGTGCGGCGCGTCCACGCGATTTCGCCCAGCGCCATCCAGCCGGCGAGGACCGCGTCGTCAGCGACGGTTGCGTCACCCGCCACCGATTCGACGCCCCACGTTCGGTAGCTGTCCCAGAGGGTGCGCTGGTTGGCCAGGATCTCGGCGCGTTCGTTTAGCCACACCTCGCGCTCGAGCAGCGCCGCGGTCGCTGCGACCGGCTGGCCGAGCCGAAACAGCGCGCGGCTCCGGATCAGCAGGATGTTGGTGGCGTCCGCCGCCGACTCGGGCTTCGGCGCCGCATCGAGGTTTGCCAAGGCGCGGGCCGGATTGCCCATCGATATCGAGACTTCCGCCGAGACTTGGGCCCATAGCAATCGATTCGACTCGTCGATCGGCTGGCTGAGGCCGTTCAGGATAGTCCGCGCGACATCGGGCGTACCCGCGAGCAATCGCTCGTGCGCGGTCAGGATCAGGTAGCGCTGGCGCAGAACAGAGCCCGCCTGTTGCGCCATTTGCTGATAGAGCTCTGCGGCGGCGACATGCCGTCCTTGCGCCGAAAGCGATTCGGCTGTGATGACGGGTTGGTCGGGTTGGGTGCCGGTGTCGGTCGGCGGCACGGTACCGCAGGACGCGAGCGCCAACATCAGCATGATCGCTGCGGCTGCGGCGATTCTCCTCGAGCGGATTTCGTTGCCGGAGGGTTCCCGGCGTAGACTTGGTGTCATTGGTGGCTGATCAATTGAACGAATTTTCAGGAGTTTTGCGTGTCGACTCACCCAGGGACACTGTTTGTCATCGCGACCCCGATCGGCAACCTGGACGATATCAGCGCGCGTGCGCGGGAAACGCTCGACCGGGTGGATCTCGTGGCTGCCGAGGATACCCGCCGGGCGGGACAATTGCTAACGCGGCTCGGCATCCACAAGCCCCTCGTCTCGCTGCACGAACATAACGAGGCCGAGCGCGTCGAAGAGCTCGTCGACGATCTGCTGTCCGGCCGGGACGTCGCCCTGATTAGTGACGCCGGCACGCCGCTGGTCAGCGATCCCGGCTACCGATTGCTGGCAGAGCTGCGTCGTTTGGACCTGCCCGTCAGCCCGGTTCCTGGCCCGTGCGCGGCCATCGCGACGCTATCAGTGGCCGGTCTGCCCACCGACCGCTTTACCTTCGAGGGTTTCCTTCCGGCGAAGGGTGGCGCGCGCCGACGCCGGCTCGCCGACCTCGAACACCACACCGAGACGCTGATCCTCTACGAGTCGGTTCATCGCATCGGCGACGTGCTGGAGGACATCGAGCAGGTACTTGGCGCAGATCGACAGATCACGGTGGCCCGTGAACTCACCAAGCTGCACGAGACAATCTACCGCGGCCCGGTCGAAGACGTGCGCCAAATGGTCGAGGAGGATCCGGGTGGAGGCAAGGGCGAGTTCACGATCGTGATTGGGGGCGACCCCGAGCCGCCCGACGTGAATAACGCCGATCTCGAGCGCGTTCTCGAAATCCTGCTCGCCGAGGTCAGTGCGAAACAGGCCGCGAACCTGGCCGCCGAGATCACCGGCGCCGGCCGCAAGCAGGCGTACCGGCTGGCAAACGAGCTGCGCGACCGGCTCGACCCGGACGCAACCGAAGCCGGCGCAGTCGATCCCGAAACCTGAAACGCTTGTCGCGCCGGTCGCCGCTGATCTAAGGTACCCGCTGGAGTCGGCCAGGCAATCGCCCGATCGTAAGGTCGGGAGGAAAGTCCGGGCTCCGGCGGACAGGGTGCCAGGTAACGCCTGGGGGGCGCGAGCCCACGGAAAGTGCCACAGAAAATATACCGCCACGGGCCTCGGCTCGCGGTAAGGGTGAAATGGTGCGGTAAGAGCGCACCGCGCGGGTGGCAACACGCCGCGGCATGGTAAACCCCACCCGGAGCAAGACCAAATAGGGGAGTGCTCGGTGCCTTAGGGCGCCGAACCGTCGTCCGCGCGGACTCCCGGGTAGGTCGCTAGAGGCCGATGGTGACGTCGGTCCCAGATGAATGATTGCCCTCGACAGAACCCGGCTTACCGGCCGACTCCTTATTTCCTCCGCTGTCAGCAGCCGATTGGATGGTGGCCGAATTCGGTCGCTCACCCGAATCGCCGCTGTCCCGCCTAGCGAGGGGCTACAGGGCTGGTGTTTCCAACGCTCCGCAACATGAGCCTCGCGATGTAAGACGGCGGGGAGGCGGCGCCGGGTTCTCGGTCGTTGCCCACCGCCCGGCGAGGCGAAAATTTGCGACTCGCTAAATCTCCGGCGACCTTCCCTGGCCGCCTTCGAAGCGACTTCGCTTCGCTCCCGCGTCCTGCTTCGCTCAGCTCCGACGCCGCTCGCTGCAATTTTTCCCCTCGCCGCGCGGCTGCTTCTGTCGGGATGCCAAGTCCCGACGACTCGAATTCAGTCGCTGTCGCTGGTTTCGAGTAAACGTCGCTCGGGTCGCTATCTCGACGCCGATCTCCGGCATCTCGCGCAGGCACTCCTCAATACTGACCTCCCTCGGAGATCGGAGACTGCCGGAACAATTCTAATTTCTCCCGGGCCCGAAGCCTTTTAGCGAGGGATTTTCGTTGCGGCAGTAGGCCGATCGGGGTCGGTTCGGGCCACCACCCCCAGCTCCGCGACTGAGGCTATCTAAGCCGAAAGTCGCCGCAAACCGCCCGAATCGCCGGGCGAAGCGAGCCGAATCGGCCCCGTCGACGGTAATCGAGGCATCGTCAGCCGCGTTCGCGCAAACCTCGCACCCCGCGGGCGAAAAACCGTCCTTCCCGGTGGAATTTCAGGGATTTTTCCAATCGTCACATCCCGCCCGAACAAAGCGCCATAACCGACTGATTTTCTATTATCCGTTGACATAATGCGTCCCCGATTTGCCTCCCGAGATCACGGCTAAGTCGCTGTCCTGAAAGAATTAATCGCTACTTTCTGTTGACGGTGGGTCAGGGGGTACTTATAGTGTCACGAAGTGGTAAAAAGTGGGAAGAAATGGGCCAAAAGGCTTGGGGAACATGCTTCGCGGACCGACAAAAATAACGCTCGACGCCAAAGGACGCGTGTCCATACCGACGAAGTACCGGGACCGTCTGGCTGCGCGCTGCAATGGTCAGTTGATCTGCACCGTCGACCAACGCAACTGCCTGCTGATTTATCCGCTGCCGGACTGGGAGGAGACCGAACGCAAGCTCATGCGCTTGCCGAGTCTGAATCCGACGGCACAGAAACTGCGTGGACTGTTGATGGGCTATGCCACCGACCTGGAGCTGGACGGGCATGGCCGAGTGTTGATCCCGAAAGAACATCGTGAATTCGCTGGTTTGGAACGGCAGGCAATGATGTTCGGACAGGGTAACAAGTTTGAGTTGTGGGATGAGGGTCGCTGGACCGATCAGGTGAATCGCTGGCTCGACGAGGGCGCCGCGGACGGTTCCGAACTGCCGGACGAACTCGAAAGGTTGTCGTACTAGTCAGTCGATCAGGTCAGTTGGCGCGTGTTACCAGGTAGTCGCGAACGCCAGGGGGTTGTGGAGTGATATCGCCGCATGTGCCGGTGTTGCTCGAAGAGACCGTGGAACAGCTGGGTATTCGTTCGGATGGCGTTTACGTCGACGGGACCTTCGGGAGAGGCGGACACGCGCGCGCGATCCTCGAACGGCTCGGGCCGGATGGACGGTTGCTGGCGATCGACAGGGATCCTGAAGCAGTCAGGGAAGGTGAGGCGCTCGCGCGTGAAGACGAGCGCTTCGAGATAGAACGTGGGAATTTTGGGGAATTGCGCGGGTTGTTGGAAGAACGCGGCTGGATGGGGAAGGTCGACGGCATCTTGCTCGATGTCGGGGTCTCTTCGCCGCAGCTCGACAACGCCCGACGCGGGTTCAGCTTCAGGGATGACGGGCCACTCGACATGAGGATGGATCCTTCGGCCGGGCCGAGCGCGCGAGACTTTTTGAACTCGGCAACAGAAGAACAGATAAGAACAGTGCTGCACCGTTACGGGGAAGAACGCGCCGCGCCGCGCATCGCGCGGGCCATCTGCGCGCGCCGCCAGGAAAGGCCGGTCGAGACGACGGCGGACCTCGCCGGCATCGTCGAGTCCGTCATGCGCCGTAAACCCGGCGCGAAACATCCCGCGACGAAAACCTTCCAGGCGATTCGTATTTTCATTAACGACGAACTCGAAGCGCTGCGATCCGGTCTGTCGCAGTCAGCCGACGCGCTCGCGCCGGGCGGGCGATTGTGCGTCATCAGTTTTCATTCACTGGAAGACCGCATTGCCAAACGATTCCTGCGCGATAACTCGCGGGTCGACCCGGCGCTGGCCCGGCTGCCTTTGATTCCGCCCAGCGCCCGGCCGCGGTTGCGTTTGCCAGCGAAAGCGATTCGCTCGGGCGCGGAAGAGCTGCAGACCAATCCGCGCGCGCGCAGCGCCACTTTGCGCGTCGGCGAGCGACTGGCATGAACAGTTTCTCCCGCGAATACGGAATGATTCTGGTGCTCGTCGTCGCGGTCATGGCGTCGGCGATCGCGAGCGTTTACGCCAAGCACGAGTCGCGCAAGCTGTTCACCGAACTGCAGTCGCTCAGCACCGAGCGCGACGAGATGGAAGTCGAGTGGGGCAAGCTGCAGATCGAACAGAGCACCTGGTCGACGTATGGCCGCGTCGAGCAACTGGCGCGCGAGCAGATGGATATGCGCGTGCCACCGCCTGAAGACGTGAGCCTGCTCGCGAAATGAAGACCAAGGCACACATGGAAGCGGCCGCCCGGCGCAGTTTTACGCTGCGCTGGCGCTTTGCGGTCGGCTGCCTGCTGCTGGGCGGAGCGGTGCTGATGGCGCGCGCCGTGCACCTGCAGGTATTCAACACCGAGTTCCTGTCGCGCCAGGCAGACGTTCGCCAGTTGCGGCTGGCGAAAATCTCGAGTCATCGCGGCGTCATTACCGATCGCAACGGGGAAGCGCTGGCCGTCAGCACGCCGGTCGACAGCATCTGGGTGAACCCCCGTCGCTTGTCGCAGGTTCCGGAACGCATCGGGGAACTGGCGGGGGCGCTGAGCGTCGACGGCGACGAACTGACGCGGCGCGTCACGCAAAACACCGGTAAGGAGTTCATGTATCTGCGGCGCCACATGCGTCCGGATGATGCTGCGGCGATTACGCGCCTCGACGTTCCCGGGGTTGATCTCGAGCGCGAGTACCGCCGCTACTACCCGGCGGGCGAGGTCGTCGGCCATCTGATCGGCTTTACGGATATCGACGACGTCGGCCAGGAGGGTCTGGAACTCGCGTACGACAACTGGCTCGCGGGCGAGGCCGGCAAAAAACGCGTACTGAAGGACCGGCTCGGTCAGATCGTCGAGGACGTCGAACGCATCAAGCAGCCGAGTCCGGGTCGCGAACTCGCGGCTTCCATCGACTTGCGCATCCAGTACCTCGCATACCGTGAGCTCAAGGCGGAGATCCAGCGCAGCGGCGCGGCGGCCGGTTCCGTCGTCGTTCTGGACGTCGCCACCGGGGAAGTGCTGGCGATGGTGAATCAGCCGTCGTACAACCCGAACGATCGATCGCAGTTCTCGCCGAGCAATTATCGCAACCGGGCGATCACCGACATCTTCGAACCGGGCTCGAGTTTGAAGTCGTTGATCGTCGCAGCGGCGCTGGAGAGCGGTGAGTACCGCGCGAACAGCGTCATCGATACATCTCCGGGTTACGTTCAGGTTGGTTCCAAGGTTATCGAGGATCACGACAATCTTGGCCGGATCAGCATGACGACCCTGCTGGCCAAGTCCAGCAATGTGGGCGCGATCAAGGTCGCGATGTCGTTACCCCCTGATTCCCTGTATGCGTCGCTGAGCAGCTTCGGTTTCGGGCGCCTCAGCGCGAGCGGTTTCCCGGGCGAATCCGCCGGCCTGCTGAGTCACTACTCGAACTGGCGGCCGATCAGCCAGGCGACGCTGGCTTTCGGCTATGGTCTATCCGTGACGCCGTTGCAGCTCGCACAGGCATACGGGGTCATCGCTTCCGGCGGTCTGCATCGCCCGGTATCGCTGTTGCGCCTCGATCAACAACCGA
Source organism: uncultured Chromatiaceae bacterium (assembly GCA_964541975.1). Taxonomy (GTDB): domain Bacteria; phylum Pseudomonadota; class Gammaproteobacteria; order Steroidobacterales; genus SMWD01. The sequence continues at coordinate 6,619 of CAZISL010000149.1, forward strand.
TCGCACGCCGCGTCATCCGCGAGCAGACGGCCGAAGACGTACTCGCGATGCTAGAGGCTGTCGTCAGCAGCGACGAGGGCACCGGCAAACGCGCAGCCGTTCCGGGTTATCGCGTCGGCGGCAAGACCGGGACGGCGCGGAAGATTGGCCCTCAGGGCTATTCCGATGAGCATCACACGGCGTTGTTCGCGGGTATCGCGCCTGTGTCCGAGCCGCGCCTCGTGATCGTCGTGGTCGTCGACGACCCGAGCAACGGGCAGTACTACGGCGGCGAAGTTGCGGCACCGGTGTTCTCTAAAGTGACGCAGGGCGCCCTGCGCATTCTCGCGGTACCGCCCGACAATCTGCCGCGCCCTGACCGCATCGGGCCGCGTTTCGCGTCCGGCCCGGCCGGAGGGACGCGGCGATGACGGGCAATGAACAGCAAGCGATGTCGATGGCGGAGCTGTTTGCCGGAACGGGCGTGGCGTTCGATGATGCCGCGATTCGCAACTTGCGTGTCGTCGATATCACGACCGACAGCCGCCGCGCGTTAGCGGGCGGCATGTTCGTCGCGCACGTCGGGCGGTCCAGTCATGGTCTCGACTTCGTCGCGGATGCGATCGACGCGGGTGTCGCGATCGTTGCCTGGGAACCGGACGGCAACGTGGCGCAGCCCGACCTGCCGCCGGAGATCGCTGGCGTAGCGATTCCCGGTTTGAGCGACCTGCTCGGCGGGCTTGCAGACCGCTTCTTCGGCTGCCCTTCGGCCAAGCTGGCCGTGACCGGGGTGACCGGGACGAATGGTAAGTCTACGACCGCTTACATTGTGGCTCAGGCGCTGAGTTCACTTGGCCAGACATCCGGATACATGGGCACGCTCGGTTTCGGCGTCGGTAAACGGCTCGAGCCGAGCGCGCTGACAACGCCGGGGTGCGTCGAGGTGCATCGCCGGCTGCGCGAGATGGCCGACGTGGGCGCCCGGCACGTCGTCATGGAAGTGTCGTCGCACGCACTCGACCAGGAGCGCGTTGCCGGCGTGCGATTCGAGACGGCCGCGCTGACGAACATCAGTCGGGATCATCTCGACTATCACGGCGACATGCGCCGCTATGCGGAAGCGAAAGCGCGTCTGTTCGTCGGCACCGGCGTGCGCACGGCGGTGGTCAACGTCGGTGACGCGTTCGGTCAGGATCTCGCGGCGCGCCTGGGCGGACGGGCAAACGGGATCGAACTGTTGTCGGTCGCGCTCGTCGATACGGATTCGCAGCCGACCGAGGATGCCCGCCTGATCGGGCAATTGCAGGGCGCGCGCGCGGACGGCATCGGCGTGCGTTTCAGCGGGGACTTCGGTGAGGCGGTCCTGCGCAGCCGGCTGTGGGGCACGTTCAACGCCGAGAACCTTGTGGTCGCCGCGGGAATTCTGCTGGCGCATGGCTTCGAACTGGGCCGTGCCGTCGAGGCTTTGGGCAAATGTGTCGCGCCGCCCGGACGTATGGAGCTGATTCGTGAAGGCGACGCGCAGCCAGCCGTTGTCGTCGATTTCGCGCATACGCCCGATGCGTTGTCGAAGGCGCTGCAGGCGGTTCGTGAGCACACCTCGGGTGAGATCTGGTGCGTGTTCGGCTGCGGCGGCGACCGTGATCGCGGCAAGCGCGGTGAGATGGGCGCGGTCGCGACGGACCTCGCCGATCACGTCATCGTCACCGACGACAATCCGCGCAGCGAGGACCCGGTGTCGATCGTCGACGACATACTCGCGGGCGTTTCCAAGCAGGCCGAGGTGATTCGCGATCGGGGTGACGCAATTCGTCATGCGATTCGCGCTGCAGGGGCGAACGACGCCGTGCTGATTGCCGGCAAGGGTCACGAGTCTTTGCAGGTGGTCGGTAACGAGTCGAGGGATTTTTCCGATGCCAGGGCAGCGCGCGACGCGCTGGGACGGGTGGCATGAGCATGGGCAAGCTGACGATGGTTGCCGCCGCTACCGAAGGTCGCCTGATTGGGGAGGACCGGTCGTTCGACGCGATCAGCACCGATACCCGGACGCTGTGCGAGGGCGACTTGTTCTTCGCGCTGCGCGGCGAGCGTTTCGATGCCGCCGCCTTTATCGAGGAAGCGGCACGGCGCGGTGCCGCGGGCGCCGTCGTCGATACCTGGCAGGAAGCGTCGCTCCCGCAGATCGAGGTGAGCGACACGCGGGATGCCCTGGGCGCGCTGGCCCGCGACTGGCGAGCACGCTTTCGGCTGCCGGTCGTCGGGGTGACCGGCAGCAATGGCAAGACCACGGTCAAGGAGATGATCGCCGGCATCCTGCGTGCGCAATTCGACGCGGATCGCGCGGACGATCCGACCCACGTGCTCGTGACGTCGGGCAACCTGAACAACGAAATCGGTCTGCCGCTGACCGTGCTGAAACTGGGCGAGCAGCATCGCGCGGCGGTGTTCGAGATGGGTGCGGCGAAGCCGCGCGACATCGAATACCTGGCCGATATAGCGTCGCCGACGATTGGCGTCGTGACGAACGCCGGCGCGGCACACCTCGCAGGTTTCGGCAACGAGGAAATCGTCGCGGCGACCAAGGGCGAGATGTTCGAGGCGCTGACTGCCGGGAATGTCGCCGTCGTCAATCACGATGACAAGTACGCATCCTTCTGGAGCGAGCTCGCGTCGCCGGCCGAGGTATTTACGTTCGGCCTGACGAACGGCTCGATGTTCAAGGCGATCGACATTCGCGAGGCCGAGGTCGGCAACGCACGGCAACTCGGCCTGGCATTCACGTTGCTCGCGCCGTTCGGCAGTCTCGAGATCCGGCTGCCGATGGCCGGTCAGCACAATGTGCTGAATGCGCTCGCGGCCGCCGCCGCTTGTCATGCGGCCGGCGCGTCGCCCGACGCCATTCGCGATGGGCTCCTCGGTGTGCGCAACGTTCCCGGCCGCCTGTTATCCGTGATCGGCATCGGCGGCGTGACCCTGTATGACGATTCATACAACGCCAACCCGGTCTCGGTTACCGCCGCGATCGATTTTCTCGCCGACCGTGCCGGTGAAACCTGGCTCGTGCTCGGTGACATGGCGGAACTCGGGCCCTCCGGCCCGGACCTGCATAGGCAGATCGGCGAGCACGCGCGCGAAACCGGCATTTCGCGTCTGTTCGGTTTTGGCGAGAACGCGCGCATCGCGGTCGAAGCGTTCGGCGCGTCCGGCACGTCTTATGACGCTATCGACTCGTTGGTCGAAGATCTGCGCACTGACGTCCATGCAGGCGTTACGGCACTCGTCAAGGGATCGCGCTGCATGGGCCTCGACCGCGTGGTCGAGGCACTGCGGGCCGATGCGACGGAAGGCGAGGGCTGCTGATGTTGTTGCTGATCGCCAGTTACCTGACCGACTACATCTCGGGCTTCAATGTGTTCACCTACATCACGATGCGCGCGATCATGAGCGCGCTGACGGCCCTCGTGATTTCTCTGTTCATGGGCCCGCTGATGATTCGGCGATTGAGTGTTCGGCAGATCGGGCAAACCGTGCGCACCGATGGACCGGAGTCGCATCTGCCGAAGGCCGGCACGCCGACGATGGGCGGGGCGCTGATCCTGGTCGCTATCCTGTCGAGCACGCTGCTGTGGTCGGACCTGACGAGCGAGTATGTCTGGATCGTCGTTGCCGTCACGCTCGCATTCGGGCTGATCGGCTTCGTCGATGACTACAAGAAGTTGATCCTGAAGGATCCCGCCGGCCTGTCTGCGCGCGGCAAGATGTTCTGGCAGTCGCTGGTGGCCATCGCCGTAGCCGTCGTTCTGTACTGGCTCGCCGATGAGCCTTACGAGACGTCCCTGTTGGTCCCCTACCTGAAGAACGTCGCGATTCCGCTCGGCGTTTTTTACATCGGACTGACGTACCTGGTCATCGTCGGCACCAGCAATGCGGTCAACCTGACCGACGGATTGGATGGTCTCGCCATCATGCCCGCCGTCCTGGTCGGCGGCGCACTCGGCATCTTCGGCTATGCGAGCGGCAACGCGATCTTCTCGAACTACCTCGACATCCCTTACATCGCAGGCACCGGCGAGATGCTGGTGTTCTGCTCGGCGCTGGCGGGCGCCGGTCTCGGCTTCCTGTGGTTCAACACCTACCCGGCGCAGATCTTCATGGGTGACATCGGCGCGTTGGCGCTCGGCGCCGCGCTGGGCACGGTGGCGGTGATCGTCAGGCAGGAGATCGTTCTCGCGATCATGGGAGGCTTGTTCGTCATCGAAACGCTGTCGGTGATCATGCAGGTTGCATCGTTCAAGCTGACTGGCCGGCGCATCTTTCGGATGGCGCCGTTGCATCACCACTACGAATTGAAGGGCTGGGCGGAGCCGAAGGTCATCGTGCGTTTCTGGATCATCACGGTGATCCTGGTTCTCGTCGGGCTTTCGAGCCTGAAGCTACGGTGATGGTTGTATCGTCAATGGAATTCGATCTGGAAATGCGGGCACGATCGACCGAGCCGACAGTTCTCGTCATGGGGATGGGCGCGACGGGCGTGTCATGTGCACGGCATTTTGCCAAGCGCGGCATCTCAGTCGAGTTCGCGGACACCCGCGAACGGCCGCCGGGAATGGAGCAGATTCTCGACGTCATGCCGGATGCCCGTTTGCACACGGGGCGCATGCCTCGCGAGTTGCCCGAGACGATACGGCGCATCGTCGTATCGCCCGGCGTCGACCTCGACTCGCCTTTGCTGGCCGATGCGAGCCGGCGCAATCTCGAGGTCGTCAGCGATATCGATCTGTTCGTGGCCGAGTGTGACGCGCCGATCGTTACCGTGACCGGTTCGAACGGCAAGAGCACGGTCGCATCGATGCTGGGCACGATCCTGAATGCTGTCGGCAAGCGCACTGTTGTCGGCGGCAACATCGGTACGCCGGCGCTGGACCTGCTCGACCCGGCCGCGGAAATCTATGTGCTCGAGTTGTCGAGCTTTCAGCTCGAGCGCAGCGGGCCGGTTCCTGCGGCGGCGAGCGTCATCCTGAATGTCTCGCCGGACCATCTCGATCAACACGGCACGATGAGCGCCTACACCGCTGCAAAGGCGCGCATCTATTTAGCGTGCGATCACGCAGTTGTGAACCGTGATGATCCGGCGCTGGCGCGTCATGTGCCCGAGGATACGGACGTCACGACGTTCGGTATGAGCGCGCCCGCCGAAGGCGAGTTCGGCATCGTTACGACCGTGCGTGGCGAGTGCATCGCGCTAGGCGAAGACCTGTTGCTGGCGACGGACGAGCTGCCTTTGCTGGGCCGTCACAACGTGTCGAACGCGATGGCAGCATTGGCACTCGTAGCCTCGGTCGGCGGCAACCCCGCTGCTGCCGCGCAGGCACTCAAGCGCTACCGTGGTCTGCCACATCGGATGCAGGTCGTCGGCGAGTTCGGGTCCGTGACGTGGATCGACGACTCCAAGGCCACGAACGTCGGCGCCGCACTGATGAGTATTGCGGGCGTGGAAGACCCCTTCGTTTTGATCGCCGGTGGCGATGCAAAGGGTGCGTCTTTCAACGAACTCGCGGAGGTGCTGCGAGGCCGGGATTGCGAGGCGATTCTGCTCGGCCAGGATGCCGAGTCGATGGCCGCGGCTCTTCGCGATGCGTGCAACACAGCGGTCGTCGCTGACATGACCGCAGCGGTTCGGGCTGCCGCTGCGATCGCCGGACCGGGGAGTTCGGTGTTGCTTGCCCCGGCATGCTCAAGCCTGGATATGTTCGAAAATTTCGCCGCACGCGGCGACGCTTTCGCTTCAGCCGTCAGGGGTCTCGGCTCATGAGCGCGCGACGCTCAACCCGCCACGCGCATGCGACCCACGGTATTCTCGAGATCGGTCGATTTGTCGATCCCGGTTTCCTGTTGCTGGTCGGTGCGATCCTGTGCGGCGGGCTGGTCATGCTGACCTCTGCGTCGATCTCGCTGGCGGATCGCAACACCGGCAATCCGTTCTTCTATTTCGAGCGGCAGATCAGCGCTGTCGCCTTTGGCCTGGTCGGCGCAGCGGCGATGCTGCACATCCCTTCGCGTTTCTGGGAGCGCATCGGGCTGCTGCTCGTGATCCTCGCGGTCGGCATGCTCGTCCTGGTTCTCGTGCCTGGTTTCGGCAGCACGGTGAACGGCAGCACGCGTTGGCTGAACGTCGGCGGCGTCAACATCATCCAGGTTTCCGAGCCTGCGCGGCTGCTGATGCTGCTCTACATTTCGGGTTACGCCGTTCGTCATCGCGTTGAATTGAGCGAATCCTTCGTTGGATTCCTGAAGCCGATGCTGCTCGTGGGCATGGTCTGCCTGCTGTTGCTGCTTGAGCCGGACTTCGGCGCCTCGGTCGTCATGCTGTGCATAACGTTGTCGGTGCTGTTCGTCGCCGGCGCGCGTTTGCGGGACTTCCTGTTATTCAGCGTCATCATCGTCATCACGTTGGCGATTCTGGCGGTCGCGTCGCCATACCGAATGAAGCGCCTGTTGGCGTTCTGGGATCCCTGGGCCGATCCATATAACAGCGGATTCCAGCTGACGCAGTCGTTGATCGCGATCGGCTCCGGTGAGTGGTTCGGCGTCGGATTGGGCGAGAGCGTGCAGAAACTCTTTTACCTGCCCGAAGCGCACACCGATTTTGTATTCGCCGTGATCGCGGAAGAGTACGGGCTCGTCGGCAGCATCGTTGTCGTATTGCTGTTCGGCGCATTGATCTGGAGGGCGCTCGGTATCGCACGGGAATCTGCGCTGGCCGGTCGCCTCTACCAGGCGAACCTCGCATTCGGTTTCGCGATCTGGCAGGCCACGCAGGTGTTCATCAACATCGGCGTCAACATGGGCATCCTGCCGACGAAGGGGCTGACGTTGCCGCTCGTCAGTTACGGCCGCAGCAGCCTGGTCGTGAC
>CAZISL010000150.1:0-5708 GCA_964541975.1 uncultured Chromatiaceae bacterium
GTGGGCGTCGGGCAGTCCGAGACGGCCGTGGCGGAAATGACCGACATATTCCTGCTGCTGCTGTTACCAGGCGGCGGCGACGAACTTCAGGGCATCAAACGCGGCATCGTCGAACTGGCGGACATGATCGTCGTGAACAAGGCCGACGGCGACCTCAAACACGCCGCCGCGCGCTCAGTCGCCGATTATCGCGGTGCCCTCGGCTTCCTGCATCCGCGGCACCCGGACTGGAAGGTGCCGGTCGAGAGCTGCTCCGCGGTCGAGGGTCAGGGTATCGATGCCATCTGGTCGTCGATAGAAAAGTATCGCGATACGATGACCGCAAACGGGGAATTCGAGCGGCGCCGGGCGGCGCAGGCAAAGGCCTGGTTGTGGAGCGAAGTTTCGGAGACACTCCTCGAGTCGTTGCGCGGCGACGACGAGATCCGGCGGCAGGTCACCGCACTGGAACAGGCGGTCGCCGATGGCAAGACATCGCCCTGGGTTGCCGCACAGCAACTCGTCGAAACATTCAAAAAAAAAGGATAAGCGCGACATGATCGGGAAACTCAATCACGTAGCCATCGTCGTTCCGGATCTCGAGGCAGCCACGGCGATTTACCGAGACACGCTGGGCGCCGCCGTGTCGGACCAGGTACCCCTGCCGGCGCATGGCGTCACCACCGTGTTCGTGGAACTTCCGAATACCAAGATCGAACTGCTCGAACCGCTCGGCGCAGACTCGCCCATTGCAAGGTTCCTCGAAAAGAATCCTTCCGGCGGGATGCACCATCTCTGCTTCGAGGTCGACGACATTATCGCCGCGCGCGACCGGCTCATCGCGGCGGGTGCCCGCGTGCTCGGTGACGGCGAACCGAAGAACGGCGCTCACGACAAGCCGGTGCTCTTCCTGCATCCGAAGGATTTCGCCGGCACACTGATAGAGCTGGAACAGGCCTGATCCGAGCGACGGCAGTCGGCATAAGCGTGCGCTGTCGGCGTCGCCGATTTATGTAAAAAGCACGCGGAAATCTCGACGACACGATTCTGTGATGAGCTTCGTCGCCGCAAGCGCGACGTGTCTGCACAATATGGCGTTCCAACAAGAAATGGATTCGCCCCGATCATGTACCTCGACCACTTCAATCTGACCCAACGAACCTTTACCAACGGTCCCGAGACCGACTTTTTCATGCCAAACGAACAGGTCGGCTCTGCGATCGCTCGATTACGGCAAGTCATGCTGGCGCGCGATTCGGTCGCCATCGTCACGGGTGGTCCGGGTGTGGGCAAGTCCGCATTCGTTGCAGCCGCGCAAGCGACGATCGAGGAAAGATCTTTGCTGGTGCATGCCGATCTTCGACATACGGGAGCCGACGTGCTCGCCAGCGTATTACTGCTGAACATGGGCGTCGACGTCGACAACTCCAGCGAAGCCGCGGTTCTGCACCAGCTTCGCGTCGCAATCCGGAATCAGAATGACGCCGGCAGGCGGGTCACGGCCGTGATCGACGTGTCCGGCATGACGGTCGAGCGTGCGAAGCGCATTCTGCAACTCGTGCACCTGTCGAGTGACCCCGGCGGCCAACTCAATATCATCCTGGTCGGGCCGCATGCGTTGCATCGACTGCTGAATGCGCCGGGCCTGATTCACTTGCGCCAGCGAGTCTGTTACCGCTACCGCGTGCGACCGTTCACCGTCGACGAAGTCGACTGCTACCTGGAAGAACAGTTCGAGCGTGCGGGCGGCGCCATGGCATCGATCATGGAAGATGGCACAGCCGACACGGTGTTTCGCTACGTCGGCGGCGTGCCGCGCCTGATCAATACGCTGATGGATGCCGCCCTTAGCGAGGCTGCGGTCAAATATGCGAGCACGATCGATACCAACCTGATCAACGGCGTCGCGCAGGAACTCGGCTGGAAGCCCCTCGCCGCGCAACAGCCACGCGCGGTCAAGACCGCAGCAGAGGCGACGTCGCCGGCAAAACCGCCGGAGCTATCGATCGACCAGGAAGTTCGCACGCCGCAATCCGAACCGCGAGCGGTATCCGAGACGACGGCCATGATGCTGCTGGATCCGCAGGAGATGAGTTCGGACGGTCCGCCCACGCGTGACTTCCCGAAAGCGACGGACAAATTCGGCGACCATCCGGGCGTCATTCCCGAGATGAGTGCATCGGACACCGGTGCAACCGGCATGCTCCGACTCGAGGAACTGGATGCGCGTTTCGCCGAAACGATCTTCGGAGAGGACGCGACGACAGCGGCGTCGGATGCGCTGGCGGCGCAACCGGAAATCCCGGAGAAACTCGCGGGCTAAAGCTGCGCCGATAGTTCGCCGGCTCGCGTCGCGAATGACCCTGAGAAAGCTAGAGCGTTGAGTCTTTCGCTGTCGCGAGCGTATCCAGGTTGATGGCGGCGACATAACCCGCCTCATGACCGGACACCTTGAGCGTCTTCTTGATGATGCTCTCGAGATTCGGGCGCTTGCCAGCCGGCTCGTCGGCCTTACCCAGACCACCCCCGAACTCCACGAAGGCATCCACGCCTGCCGCAATCGCGGTCTGCAGACAGCCCACCCAGTTAACCGGCTTGAACAACTGGAAAAACAGGCGGGTTCGGACACCGTCCGCATCGGAGTCATGGACACCCGCGGTGTAGTTCGACAGTACCTTGATCGATGACTCGGCGAAATCGGTCGCGTCCAACACGGCGCGAAACTCCCGGGCAGCGGTAACCATCAGGTAGGTATGGAAAGCCCCTTCGGTCGCGAGCGGAATCGCCCGTTTGCGCGGGAAGTGCTCGCCCATGTAAGCGACAAGTCGCTCCAGGTCGGCATCGGTGCCGCCGACGACGGTCTGCTCCGGCAGGTTGCAGCTCGCAACCTGACAATAGTGCATATCCGCAATGGGGCCGGCGGCCTCGGCATCGATCGTCAACGCCACCATGCCGCCTTCGCCATGCGCGCCCATCAATTCGCCACGTTTCTGGACGAGCCGCAGGCCGTCCGCCAACGTCAGGACACCGGCCGCCACGAGCGCGGAGTATTCACCCAGGCTATGGCCCGCCGCGAGCGACGGATGTACGTTACCGTCCGTCAGCTCTTCGAATACACGCAGGCAGGCGATCGAATGCGTCAGCAATGCAGGCTGCGTATAACGGGTCAACCCGATCTCATCCTTCGGGTCCTCGAATGACAGCGCGACCATGTCGTACCCGAGTACGTCGCTCGCCTCCGCATAAACGTCTTTGGCAACTGCATACTCAGCGTAGATATCGCTGCCCATGCCGCGGTACTGCGATCCTTGCCCCGGAAAAACGAACATGATGTTGCGATCGGTCATGCTGACTCCTGACTACCCATCGAAACCGGTGGCCAAGCATACGGCGACGCCGGCCACCGGACAAGATGCTGACAGACGACGCATCAGACCACCGCCGCCTCGCTGAACCACGCCTCGAGTTCGTCAGCGCCACCCGTAATTGCAGGTATTCATCCGCGAACAGCGTCATATTGCTCGAAGATGGGCATTGCCTGCGCAATACGGCTTTCAGCGAGAGGCCTTACGAGCTTCCTCGCCGATGATCCGGATCCCCTCTTCTACCGACCCCGCGTCCTGCGAATAGCTGATGCGAATGCATTGATCACGATGCGGCCAGGGGTCGTCGAGCCCCGGAAAGAAATGATGCCCGGGGATGACGTAGACGCCACGATCCTTCAACCGCTGATACAGCTCCCCGCTGGTGATCGACAATTCGGGCAACCACAGCCATAGGAAGAACGCACCCTCGGGCCGATGGATGAAATACTCTAACCCGTCCAGCGACGCGCGCATCCAGTCGAGCGCCTGCTCGGCACGCTCGCGATAGAACGGCTGGATGACATCGCGGCCGAGCCGCACGATTTCGCCGGTCTCGACGAACTCGCGCATCAGCACCGCACCTACGCTGCTGACGGCAAGGCTGAAGATCGAATTCATGCCCGTCAGCGCATCGATCACACGTTCGTTCGCAATAACGATACCGGTGCGCACGGCGGGCAGCCCGATCTTGGACAGACTCATGCACAGGATGGTGTTGTCGTCCCACATCGGCCGGGCATCGCCGAAAATGATTCCCGGGAACGGCAGCCCATAGGCGTTGTCGATGATCAGCGGTATTCCGCGGTCACGCGCCAATGCCGCCAGGTGTTCCATCTCGTCATCCGTCAGGACGTTGCCGGTCGGATTGGTCGGACGTGACACGCAGATCGCGGCGACGTCATCGCCGACGTCGAGCTTGTCGAAATCGACGTGGTACTTGAACAGTCGGTCGTCCAAGTGCTCAATGATCGGTCGCTGGGAAACGAACAGATCCTCGCCGAGGCCCAGATCCGCATAGCCGACATACTCGGGCGTGAGCGGCAACAGCACTCGACGCCAACTGCCATCGTCGAATTCACCGGCGAGCAGATTGAACAGCTGAAAGAAGCCGCCCTGACTGCCACCGGTCAGCGCGATATTCTGCGGACCGAGCTCCCAGCCGTATTCGCGGCAAAGCATCGCCGCCAATGCCGCACGGAACCGGTCCTCGCCCGCCGGGCTCGCATAATCGGCAATCATGCGCCTGAATTCGCGCGGATGATCGGCAACCTGCCGCGTTCGCTCGGCCAGCCGGTCGAGGATCTGTGGAATATGCGCCGGGTTGCCGCCGCCGAGCATCATGACGGGCCCCTCCGACGTCATTGCGGCGCCGAGATCGTCCATGAGCTGGCGGGCGCCGGTATGGCGCGTGAAGCGATTGCCGAATCTCGAGAATTCCATAGGCGCGGACTGTACAGAAAAATCCGGCCGGAACCGAATGCCGTCAGCGAACCTCGAACGCCGTGCGGCTGATCTCGGCAAAGTCCGCGGAGCCCGATCGGCCGTGCACGACGAGATCATAGCGGCCCGGATCCAGGATCGATCCATCGACGCCTACCGCCAGGTAATCTTCGTAGCCGGGCCGCAAACCACCGGCGACCCATATCGTTTCCCCGTCCCGGTCGAGCACCGCAGCTCGGTAGTCGCTGTAGGGCTCGAAACCCGGATCGACCAGCAACACCACCCAGCCATCGGACACGTTCGAGATCACCGTCGCCGGTGTGGCGCTGCGCGTCGCGATCAATGGCACCAATTGTGGTGCGGCGACGTCGGGCGTCGAGCCCAGTTGTCGCTGCAACATGCCGGTATAACTGAGAGACAATACGAGTAATACGGACGCCGCAGCGGCCCACTGCGGGGACGTCACGGCGCGCACGAACCAGTCTTGACGGGAGGGTTTCGCCAGGCGGCCCCGCTCGGCGGCGTCTTTCAGACCGGCTTCCAGCTTATCGGCAAGTTCGAGTTCGGCCAGGGTTTCCTGGTCGGACAAATAGAATTCCTCGAACGCCGCGCTCTCCTCGTCCGATAAATCGCCGCGCAGGTACCGATCGACGAGTTCGTTTTCGATGACGTAGTTTCTGTCCATGCATTAATACCAGTGCCGGCTGCGCCGAAATAATCTCACTATTCGACCAGTTCCAGCTTGCCGATACGCTCTTCGCGCAGCAGCAACGTCCGGAATCGCTGTTTCGCCCGGAACAGCACACGATTGAAATGCGTCGGGCTGATATCCAGTTCGCCACAGATCTGTGCCTTGTCCGCCTCGTCCACGTAAAAACGCCGCAGGATCTCACGGTCGCGCGTCACGCCGAGTTCGTTGAGCAG
>CAZISL010000151.1:0-9193 GCA_964541975.1 uncultured Chromatiaceae bacterium
GTCGACTTCGATCAGCTTACCCAGGTGGAAATATGCCGTTCGCTGTGACACGCGGGCAGCCTGATGCATCGAGTGCGTGACGATCGCGATCGCGTAGTTCTGCGACAGCTCGTCGATCAGGTCCTCGATCCTCGCGGTCGCGATCGGATCGAGCGCCGAACACGGCTCATCCATCAGGATGACCTCGGGATTCACGGCGATCGTGCGCGCGATACAGAGCCTCTGTTGCTGGCCGCCCGACAAACCGGTCCCCGGCTCTTCGAGGCGATCGCGCACCTCACCCAGCAGCCCGGCCCGTTCGAGGCTCCCGTAGACGATGTCGTCGAGCTCGGCGCGACTGTGCGCGAGACCGTGGATGCGCGGGCCGTAAGCGACGTTCTCGTAGACGGATTTAGGAAAGGGGTTGGGCTTCTGGAAGACCATGCCAACGCGTGCGCGCAGCAGAACCACATCCATCTTGCGGTCGTAAATATCCTCGCCGTAGAGCTTGATATCGCCCTCGACCCGCGCGATATCGATCGTGTCGTTCATGCGATTCAGGCAACGAATGAACGTCGACTTGCCGCAGCCCGAGGGTCCAATCAACGCAACGACTTCGTTACGCCCGATATCCAGGTTGATGTTCATCAAGGCCTGCTTGTCGCCGTAAAAGACGTTGCAGTTCCGCGCTGACATGACCGCGTCTTCAGCGGCGATCTCGCCGATGGTCTGAAAATCTTCGTCTTCGACCGGATCGATGGAGACGGCTCTCTCCTGCTTGGCAGGCACTGGCTGGACGTCGGTCACGGCCCCATGGTCTTCACCAGTCATGCCGTCGTGGCCCCGGTCGCTGAATGAGTTGTCATCGGGCATCGCGATTTCCGATAGGGCGGCATTCATGTCCTGATTCACTCTTTCCATTGTTATCACAGTTCATTGTTAATGAGTATCGTTGACTACCACCGTCTCTCGAAGCGGCTTCTGAGCCAGACGGCGGTCGCATTCATGACCAGCAGGAACGCCAGCAACACGATTATCGCTGCCGACGTACGTTCCACGAAAGCTCTTTCCGGGCTATCCGCCCACAGATACACCTGCACCGGCAGAGCCGTCGCCGGATCTGTCGGCGAATTAGGGACCTCGACGATAAACGCGATCATGCCGATCATCAGCAAGGGTGCCGATTCCCCGAGCGCGCGTGCCATGCCGATGATCGCACCGGTCAGCATCCCCGGCATCGCCAGCGGCAAAACGTGATGAAACACGGTCTGCATGTGGGAAGCACCGATGCCCAGCGCGGCCTCCCGCACGGACGGCGGTACCGAAGTAATCGCCGCGCGGGCGGCGATGATGATGACCGGCAGCGTCATCAGGGTCAGTACAAGACCGCCGACCAGCGGCGCGGACCTCGGCAGGCCCATGAAGTTGATGAACACCGCCAGTCCCAACAAGCCGAAAACAATCGACGGCACCGCCGCGAGGTTGTTGATATTGACCTCGATCACGTCTACCCACCGATTGCGTGGCGCGAACTCTTCCAGGTACAAAGCTGCGGCGACACCGAGCGGGAATGACAGGACCAGCGTCACGAACAGCATGTAGAACGAGCCCTTGGTTGCTCCCCAGATACCGGCGAGTTCCGGTTCACGCGAATCTCCGGCCGTAAAGAACACGGAATTGAACTTCTTGCTGATCCGACCGTCCGCTTCCAGCGCATCGACCCAACCGATCTGGTTGTCTTTGAAGCGCCGCTGATCCTGCGGAACTTCGCGATCGATATGCCCTTTGACGAACATGTCGGTCTCGTCATCGGCCAGCAGCCATAGCGTCTGCGTCGTGCCGACGACGTCCGGGTCGGCGATCACCATGTCCCGCAGCTCATAGACCGCCCCCGAACTCACCAGGGACTTGAGTGCGCGGCGATCGCGCCGCCCGCTCGCTTCGGGAAATCTCTCGAGCAAACTGTTCTGAATTAACTTCGCATAGTTCGCAGATTTCAGGGCTTGCTCGTCACGATCGCCGGTCGGATCGATGACCTCCTCGTCAAACGTGATGTCCAGCAGAATATTCGTCTGCAGGAAAGCGCCGACGCCATTTCCGATAATCGTCCAGAACAGGAACCCAAGAAACAGCAGGCCGAGGATGATCGACAACGCGCCAAATGTGCGGAAGCGGATTTCCCTGCGGTAACGACTCTTCAGGCCAGCTTCCACTCTTGCGCGGGTTTCTGCCTGCGACAGCATGAATCGAGCTTTGTTGTCGATCGAGGTGACGTTGTCGTGTTTGCCGGCCATTTACTCGTACTGTTCCCGGTAGCGCCTGACAAACTTCAGCGCGACGACGTTGAGTATCAGAGTGACGACGAAGAGCAGCAGGCCGAGCGCGAACGCCGCGAGCGTCTTGGCACTATCGAACTCCTGGTCGCCGACCAATAAGGTTACGATCTGCACGGTAACCGTCGTCACGGCTTCCAATGGATTGATCGTCAGGTTCGCAGAAAGGCCCGCGGCCATGACGACGATCATCGTCTCCCCGATCGCACGCGACGCGGCGAGCAGCACGCTACCGACGATGCCCGGCAACGCAGCCGGAATGATGACACGCTTGATCGTCTCCGATTGCGTCGCGCCGAGGCCGTAAGAGCCGTCCCTCATGGCCTGCGGCACGGCATTGATAACGTCATCCGACAGGGACGATACAAACGGGATGATCATGACGCCCATGACCAGGCCGGCCCCGAGTGCGCTTTCCGAGGCAACGTCCAACCCGAGAACGGATCCGAAATCGCGCAGCATCGGCGCGACGGTCAACGCGGCGAAATAACCGTAGACGACGGTCGGGATGCCGGCCAGAACCTCGAGCATCGGCTTGACCCAGGCGCGAATTCTCGACGAGGCGTATTCAGACAGATAGATTGCGACCATCAGTCCGATCGGCACGGCGACCAGCATCGCGATCGCAGAGATCAACATGGTCCCCGCGAACAACGGAATCGCGCCGAACGTACCAGAGGAACCAACCTGATCCGCGCGTATTGCGGTCTGCGGACTCCAGGTCAGACCGAACAGGAAATCCGCAACGGGCACCTTCTGGAAAAACCTGACAGCCTCGAAGACGACCGAAAACAAAATGCCGATCGTGGTAAATATCGCCAGTGTCGACGCGAGTATCAAGCCAACCTTAATGACAGATTCGACGCGGTTGCGCGCTCTGAACTGCGGCCTGACCCGAGACAGGGCGAACGCGAAGCCCGCGAGCGCAACGGCAAGCAGCAACCCGGACAGTATCCACCTGGACGTGCTTTGCAGCTGCGCATAGAGACCGACAGCGGCTTTCAAGTCGTCCGCCCGTTCCGGATTGACGAATTGCCCCGACACCATATTCTTGATGTCGTTCACGAGAAGGCTCATCTCGGCGTCGGGCAGACTCCGCAAGCTGCTCGGCAACTCGTCGATGACCCGGCTCATCAGAATCGAATCGCTGAACGCCAGCCACAGGCCGATGAACAGGAGCCCCGGGATCGCGCACCAGATCGCTGCGTAGTAACCGTAGTAGCTCGGCAGTGAATGCAGATCCTTCAGGGAACGAGCACCGCCGGCCGTTTGCACGGCGCGCCAGCGCCCCATCATGTACGCCGCGATGGCGGCAACGCCCAGCAGCAGAATCAGTGTCGTTAGTTGCATTGAATCAATCAGGCAACGAAAAGCGGCAGCCTGTCGCCAGGCTGCCGCAAGTCGTTATTATTATTGCAGTTATTCAATTCTTAGTTGTTGGCCAGTTGGAGCGGCTCCAGCGACTGTACAGCCTGAATCACCGCCGCGCGCTCGTCATCAGGCAACGGGATCAGGCCCTTGTCGGACAGGTAACCGTCTTCACCCATCGCCTTCTCACTCGTGAACTCGGCCAGGTACTCGCGCATGCCTGGAATAGCTTCAACGTGAGCCTTCTTGACATAGAAGTACAGCGGGCGGGAAATCGGGTAGTCGCCGTCTGCGATCGCGTCAAACGTTGGCTCGGTGCCGTCTATGAGCGACCCCTGAACGACGTCGGCGTTCTGATCCAGGAAGCTGAAACCAAAGATGCCGAGTGCCTTGGGGTTGGCCCGCAGCTTCTGCACGATCAGGTTGTCATTCTCACCGGCTTCGATGAAGCGACCGTCTTCGCGGATCGTATGACAAATACTCTTGTAGCGGCTCTTGTCTTCTTTCTTGATCGCCTTGATCCAGTCATATTCCTTGCAGCCGCCTTCCATCGCCAACTCGACGAACGCATCACGCGTCCCGGAGGTCGGCGGCGGGCCAAGTACTTCAATCCGGTTGGCCGGCAATGCGGGGTTGATATCGCTCCAGGTCTGATATGGATTCGCGATTAGCTCTGCGCTGCCGTCAGGGTTTGGAACGTCCTTCGCCAGGGCGAGATAAATGTCCTTGCGCGAGATCTCGTAGACATCCGCGCTTGCGGCGTTCGCCAGGACAATGCCGTCATAGCCGATTTTGACCTCGATGATATCGTTGACGCCATTCGCAGCACACATCTCGACCTCCGAGGCCTTGATGCGGCGCGAGCTGTTAGTCACGTCCGGGTGCTCGACACCGACGCCGGCGCAAAACAGTTTCAGCCCGCCGCCGGAGCCGGTCGACTCGATCTTCGGCGTCTTGAAGTCGGTCGTACGACCGAACTGTTCGGCGACCACCGTCGCAAACGGATACACGGTCGATGAACCGACGACGCTGATGTAATCGCGAGCCGCCTGGGCAGGCGCAACGCCAGACAGGGCAGCGCAAGCAGTGACGCCAGCGAAAATTGAATTCGTTCTCAGGTTCTTAGGCACGTGATCCTCCGCAGGAATTGGTTCCAGTCAGGTACTGGCGGCTAGTCTAGGCGGAGTTTGTTAAGGAATTATTTCAATTCGCAGGCGTTCGGCCGCGAGCTGTTATTTGGTCGCCGAAGCGATCTCCTGCTTGACCTGCTCCAAGGTAATATGCCGTATATCGCGTCCGTGGACCATATATATCACGTATTCGGCGATGTTCTGCGCATGATCGCCAATCCGTTCGAGCGAGCGGGCCACCCAGCTGATGTCCATGAATCGACGGATCGTCCGCGGATCTTCCATCATCATGCTGATGCACTGGCGGGTAATCTGGTCGTATTCCTCGTCGACGATCTTGTCCTCCTCGACAATGATCAACGCGTCATTCGTATCCAGGCGCGAGAATACGTCCAGCGAATCGTGCAGCATTGACTGCACATGCTCGGCCAGCACCTTGAGTTCGCTGTAATGTTCATGCGGTCGGATATCGGTCGCCAGTTGCGCGGCCAGGGTTCCGATTCTCTGCGCCTCGTCACCGATACGCTCGAGATCGGTGATCGTCTTGATCACGGCCACGATCAGTCGCAAGTCTGCCGCCGCGGGACTTCGCGTCGCGAGTATGCGGCTGCATTCCTCGTCGATCGACACCTCGAGCTGGTTGATGCGATAGTCCTCGTTTGCGACGCTCAGGCCCATCTCGCTATCACCCGCAATGATGGCCTCGATGGCCGTATCCAGGTGCTGCTCGACGAGACCGCCCATCCGCAATACGTCGTTGCGCAGCGCCTCCAGTTCCTCATTGAACTTTCGCGAGATGTGCATTCCAAATTGTTCAGATTCCATATTCTTCACCAGTCGCCCCGTCGCAGGGCATCAATCGGCAGTCTGCCGTGCCGACGCCAGTCGCCGCGGCGAAAAATGGCAGATGAAGGAACTTCCCTCACCGGGCCAGCTACGTATCTCCAGTTCCGCATCGTGGCGCTTCAAGGCATGCTTGACGATCGCCAGGCCCAGGCCGGTTCCACCCTGATGGCGCGCGCGGCCGTCGTCGGCGCGGAAAAACCGTTCGGTGACACGCGGGATGTCTTCGTCGGCGATGCCGATACCGGTGTCCTCGACCGAGAGGTGTCCGCCCTCTTCGTCGACATCCCAACGAATGACGATACTCCCCTCGCTCGGAGTATAGCGGACCGCATTCGATACCAGGTTGGACACGACGGACTGGAGCTCCGTCTCCTCGCCCAAAACGGTCTTGTTGCTGCCGACTTCCACGTCGATATGCTGCGCCCGCTCGCCCTGCGCGAGAACTGCCTTTTTCGCAGAGGCGAGGATCGCCGGCATATCGACGGCTCGATCCATCGGGCTTGATGCCGCGGATTCCAGCCGCGACAACTCGAGCAAGTCTCGGACCAGCTGGCTCATCCGATCGGCCTGCTCGCGCATATCGGCAATCGGTTGCTCCCACGAGTCCGGACACTGCTCGTCGTCCTCTAGCGCATCGAGATATCCCGCGATGACGGTCAGCGGCGAGCGTAATTCGTGAGATGCGTTGGCGACGAAATCGCGGCGCATCGCCTCCGTCTTGATGCTCTGCGTGATGTCGCGCGTCAACAGCAGGTTCTGCTCCGGGCCGAATGGAATAAGCCGACACGAGAGCCACACCTCGCTGTCCGCCGGCGACGGTATCTCGATGCTGTCCTTTGCTGAACGCTTCTCGTTTTCCAGGTAGGCGACAAAACTCGGATGCCGGATCAGGTTGTCAATCCGCATGCCGCGGTCGGTCTTCTTGCGCAAGCCAAGCAGCGATCGCGCCGCCTTGTTGCAATTGATGATCTCGTAGCGGTCGTTCAGCACGACGCCGCCGTCCGGAAACGCCTTGGTCGATGCCCGGACTTCCTTGACCAGCCGCCGAAATTTTTTGCGCTCGAGACGCGATCGCTCCCGGATGAATTGCACGCGCGCAAAGATCCGCGCCCAGATTCCGTCGCCACCCGGCGCCGTCACCGACTTGGGGTTCACCAGCCAACGCTGTAGCTGGCTCAGGTGATAGAGATGAAATACAACGATACAGGCCAGCCCGAGGGCCATGCCGTGCAGTGGATAACCGTAAATCGCGCCGACCAGGGCGCCGACGATCAGGACGACGGCATGTTTGATCAGCAGTGATGTCCAGACGCGCGGCATTCTAACGAACCGAGAAGCGGTAACCGGCTCCTCTGACGGTCTGCACGTATTTGTCTACGTCATGGTCTTCGAGCGCCTTGCGTAATCGGCGCACGTGCACGTCGACCGTTCGCTCCTCGACGTACACGCTCTGCCCCCACACGTAATCCAGCAACTGACCGCGACTGTAAACGCGCTCCGGATTCTGCAGCAGGAATTTCAACAGCCGGTACTCGGTCGGCCCCAGATTGATTTCACTGTCGCCAACCAGTACGCGATGACTGACAGTGTCGAGCGTCAAGGACCCCGCCTGCAGCGGTGCATCCTCGGTCGGCGTCGCGCGACGCAACAAGGCGTTGATGCGCGCGATCAATTCCTTCGCCGAAAATGGCTTGGTGACGTAGTCGTCCGCGCCGCCTTCGAGTCCGACGATCTTTTCTCGCTCCTCTGCTTTCGCCGTCAGCATGATGATGGGCAATTCGCGGTTCGCTTCCTCGCGACGCAGAGCGCGGGCCAGCTCCAATCCGCTGGTATCCGGCAACATCCAGTCGACCAGGACCAGGTCCGGGCGCGCATCGACAATCTTCTGACGCGCCGTGCTGCAGTCTTCGGCCTCGTCAACATCGAATCCCGCTCGCTTCAGGTTGAAAGCCAGCATCTGGCGGATTGGCGCCTCGTCTTCCACGATCAATATGCGCCTCACGGGCGCGGCATCAGACATAGCTCTTTGAGTTTGCATGGTGACAATAATTACAGCAAGACATTGTTACAAATTGATGACGATACCGACTGCGGCGCTATCGAGACGCGGACTAATCGAGCCAGGCGGCCACGTCCTCCAGGCTGAGACGCCAAAGTCGCTCGGCGGCCGCACGATCCCAGTCGAGCGCGAGCGGCAGCGTCCCGTCGCCATGAGATTTCAGGAAAAATGCGCCATTGATAGCGGCCGCGTCGCCCGTCGCGGTCGCGAGAAACACCGCGGTTGCAGCACCGTCCGCCGGCGTGCGCATACCCCGCCGCATCCGCGCGATGCGCGCCTCGCCGAAGTCGCGGTTACCGGTCAGCAGGTCGGTGTCGATCAATCCGGGGCAATATGCGTTGGAGACGACGCCGGAGCCGGCCAGCTTCGTGGCCAGCAGGTTGCTGACCCAGAAGTTTGCCAGCTTCGTGTTGGCATACGCGGTCCACCCATCGAAGCGGCGTTCCATCTGCAGATCATCGAAGCGCAGCGCGGCGCTGCCCATCGCCGACGACGAATTGAACGAGATGCTCGCCGGGGCGCTGTCCTTCAGCATCGGCAGCAGCCGCTGCGTCAGCAGGAACGGGGCGAGGTGATTGACGGCGAACGTCAGCTCGAAGCCGTCCGCACTGACTTGTCGATGATCCGTCAGGACGCCCGCGTTATTTGCCAGAACGTGCAACCCCTGGCCGCGTTCGATCACCTGGGTTGCGAGCGCCGCGACCTGTTCGAGCGATGAAAAGTCCGCGAGCAGCATGTGGATATCGTCGTTACCCGACGACGACCGCAAGTCGTCGAGCGTCCGCGCGGTCTTGTCGCGATCGCGTCCGTGTATCAGCAGCGTCGCGCCGCACTCCGCGAGTGCCGCGGCGATTGCTTTGCCGATGCCGTTCGTCGCGCCGGTCACGAGGCAGACCCTGCCCTTCACAATCGTGCCGACCGCTCGGAACTGACGCGCTTGAACTTGCCGGGCTGCCGGAGGTTCCAGACTCCGACTTCAATCGTGTAATCAAGACCCGGTAGCGCCGCCTCGAGCTCGCGGGCCAGGGCCGGCTCGACATGCTCGGCTGACGCCGACTGGTAATACAGCACGAGCGAACCGTCGGCGCGTTGGTGCAGGCGCCACGCATCGAGACCCGGCACGCGCTCGAAGCGGAACCCGAGCGGCGACACCTTGCGGCCGTCGGCATCGATGATCCAGTCATCGCGCCGAGCCTCCTCGATCGTCACCGTCGGCAAGCGGATCTCGCACTCGGCGGGCGCGTCGTCGAAACGAATGCGGTCACCAAGGCGATAGCGCAGCAGCGGCTGCGAAGACACGAACAGCGGCGTCACGATGAGCCCGTCCTCATCGGGCTCCATCACGATCTCGTCGACGTTCGCGTGATAACGACGACAGATCGGGCACTGCCAAGCGATCGCACCGGACTCGGTCGAGCCGTAGCGGTCCAGTACATCGGCACCGAATGCATCCTCCAGCAGCGTGCGCCACTCGGGCC
>CAZISL010000152.1:0-14070 GCA_964541975.1 uncultured Chromatiaceae bacterium
CCGGTTCGTGCTACCCGGCCTGATGGACGCCCATGTGCACCTGCGTGGAGAACCGTCGCGCGGCAGCAGACGCCGGGAGCGCGGCGACCGCGCCGATCCGACGCCCGCACAGATGGCCGTCAATGCCATCATCTACGCGCGTCGCAATCTCGCCGCCGGGTTCACCTCGCTGCGCGACGTCGGGTCGAACGATCAGTCCGTATTCGCGGCGCGCGACGCGATCAACGACGGACGCATGATCGGTCCACGCATCCTGGTATCGGGCTCGGCACTCGCGGTAACGGGCGGACACGGTGACTCGATTCCGCTGCAGGACACGGGACGGCCGCTCGCGCGCCTCGAGGACGGCACCTGCGACGGCGCCGTCGAGTGCCGTCGCGCAGTGCGCTATCAGTACAAACTCGGCGCGGACCTGATCAAATTCACGTCGACCGGCGGCTTCGGCTCCAATACCGGCCTCGACCCGCAGCTGTTCGTCGACGAGATCCAGGCGATCGTCGAAACCGCTCACCTGCTGGGGATGAAGGCGACGACACATGCGTACTCGGCCGTCGCCATCAAGGACGCAATCCGCGCCGGCGTCGATTCGATCGAGCATGGCTTCCTGCTCGACGACGAGGCAATCAGGATGATGAAGGACAACGGCGTGTTCCTGGTACCGACGATCTCGGCGAGCTATCCGCCGCCGATCTTCAACATCCCCGACCCACCGTCCGTGAAGCTGCGCAATGAATACGCTGCCTTCGAAAGAGCCTATGCCGCGGGCGTCAAGATTGCATTCGGCACCGACGCCGGCACGTTCAAGCACGGAACGAATGCGAAGGAATTCGACATGATGGTTGGCTTCGGCATGTCAGCCATGGATGCGATTCACTCGGCCACGGTGTCTACCGCCGAGCTGTTCGGCATCAGCGACGAAGTCGGCACCCTCGAGGCCGGGAAACTCGCGGACCTGATCGCCGTGAAGGGCGATCCGCTGAACGATATCGCCGCGCTGCGCGACATCGACTTCGTGATGAAGAGCGGCAAGGTCGCGAAACGCGACGGCAAGATGACGGAGCCATTTACGTACTGAATTGCGGACGTATTAGTCGTCGACGTATCGCTGCAATCGTTCGATTTTGAACTGCTACTCCGCGATGATCGCCTTGACGAGGTCGCCGATCGAGACCAGCCCGACCACGTTCTGCGACGCGACGGGCCGCGAGCCGTCGATCGCGCCGAAAGGCTGGGACAACTATCTGACGAGCTACCCGAATCATCCGGTCGTGAACGTGAGCTTTCACGACGCCGCAGCGTATACGGATTGGCTGACGAACGTGCGCGGCAGCCGACACCGGCTGCCGACCGAGGCGGAATGGGAATACCCGGCCAGGGCAGGCGCCGACGGGCAGGACTACGTATTCGGCGACCGCTGGCAGATCGACGGCGCGAACATCTCGGTCTGGCGAATCGGAGAGATACTGGATCGGGACGGCTGGAAGCGCTGGTGGGACCGCGAGGGCAACGAGTTGTCGAAGTCACAACCGATGAGGACGCGCGTCGGCAGCTTCGCTTCGAACCGCTGGGGCTTCTACGACCTGGCCGGCAACGTGTGGGAATGGATTTCGACTTCACCGAACGCCTGATCGGCCGATTCGAACTGCGTTACACGGAGTAGGAAGAAACTGTTCGCGATTTCGCTTACGTGGTTTGCGACGCGACGACTGCCGACTGCGGCGACGACGTCTATGATCTGCGCTTTCCCGACCCTCTGCCGAACAACCCTGACGACTCGAGCAACAGCAGCAACTCGGGTTCGGCCGACTTCTCCTCAGTGACGGGCCGCCTCGGCCTGGACTACAAGCTCAACGACAACTGGATGATGTACGGCGCGGTCGCAACCGGCGACAAACCGGGCGGCATCCAGCTGGCGACGCCGAATGTCATTACCCCGAACGGGACGGAGCGCGAGAACATCACCAGTGCGTTCGACACCGAGAAGTTGACCGCCTATGAAATTGGCCTGAAGGGCATCACCGAGGATGGCCGCATTGGCCTGGACGCGGCGCTGTTCTTCAACGACTGCGAAGACATCGTACTGCGCCAGATCCTCGAAGAATCACCGGTCAGCGGCCGGCAGCTGGAACAGCCCACGGACTTCAACGTCAACGCCGGCACGGCCGAGGTATGGAGTTTCGAAGTCACGACTGACATCGGTTTCACCGAGAATTTCACGGGCCGCCTCACCGTAAACTGGAACGATGCGACGCTGACCGATGCGCAACAGAACACGTTCGAGACGTTCCCGTCGTTCGCCCCGGACGATCACCAACCTGCGGTTCGGCGTAGACTCAGGCCGCTTCGCCCTGACATTCTGGGCGCGCAACCTGTCTAACAACGACGAGCCGTCCGCCGCGTTCCGCGACATCTTCTGGAGCAACACGGACAGCATCACGCCGCCCTTTGCGGAACTGGGCCCGCGGCCCAGCTTCGACAAGTTCGTGCCGATACGCTACTCGATCACGTATTCGAACCTGCGGACCTTCGGCGTGCTGCTGACGGTTCGGTTCGGAACCGCGGCGCAATAAACAGCCGATCGATAAGCAGTCCGGCTGTCGCTTCGGAACGGATCGAACCAGACGAAATGCGGCGGCAGCTGGTCTTACTGGCCTAGTCTGAAGCGCCGGTAAAAGCGCGGCCAGCGCACTCGCCGCATTGATATGTTCCGGATCAAAGGCGAGCACCTGCCGGATAAGCTTTTCCGCCTCCTCCGTTCGCCCCGCTTGCATCAGCTGGTTAGCCATTTGCAGCTTCATGTCGAGTTGCGGTTGCCCCATCCTCGTACCTTACCTGTGTAAATCCATGCTCCGGGCGACCTATGGCCCGGACGGTTATTCCCCGGACACTGGCTCGCCCCAATTCGGGTCATACGGCACGGCATTCTCCGGGCCCAGCTTCAACGAAGTCACGTCCATGATATGCGTCCGTATGTTGGCGAAGCCCTTGCCGGTCGCGCGCCCCCAATTCATCTTTGTCCCGTCGGGCGAAACGGACGCCAGGATGTCGATCTTGTCACTGTATGTCAGGCGTCGCTGCTCACCGGTCGCCAGGTCGCCGAGAAAGATCTCCCAGTTCTCGCCCAGCGCTTTCACGTAGACGTAGTGCCGGCCGTCGGGCGCCGGGTGCGGATGCCAGTTCATGCCGCGGTCGAACGTGTGTCGGCGCCAGTTGCTGCCATCCTTTCGAATCGTGAAAATCGTCATCGGGGTCGGGGTCACGTTACCGAAGTCCTCCGCCCGCCATGCCCGAAAGATGATGTGGTCGTTGTCCTGCATGAAGAAGGGCGCCCCCTCGTGCCATTCGTCCGTCGTCGTGACGCGTCGCTCGCCCGTGCCGTCCGAGCGCATGACCCAGATGTCCATGTTGCCGTCGAGCTGGCGGCCGAACGCAATCCACTTCCCGTCCGGCGATACGGACACCTCGGCCTCATAAACCTCGTTGTTCGTCAGACGCTGGACATTGCCGCCGTCGAGATCTGACGCATACAACTCGGCGCCCTGCGGATAGTTGTGTGGATCACTCCAGCTACCCACGTCCATGTCCATGTTGTCACGCGTCGACGTCCACACGACGCGCTGCCGATCCGGGAAGAAATAGGAGCAGCCGTCCTGGCCGCGGTCGTTGACGCGCCAGATTTCCTCGCCATCCTCGGTGAAGATATAGGTCAGATTCCCCTTACCGCCCCGGCCCGTCGGAACGGCATCGGCGTCCTTGGTCTGCGCGATCAGGTGACGGGAATCGGGCGCCCAATACGCTTCCGCCGCGACGGGAATGTTGGGGATAACGTAGTACGGCAACTCGCGGCTGTCCGGGCCCTCGGACACTGCATCGTCGGCCCATACAGAATTACCGACCAACGCGGCGAGTGCCGAACCAGCCGCCGCGACGATCTGTTTGCTAAACGAGTTCATAGTCCTCTCCCCTCGACTAGTCGTTACTGAGTGCAAGCAGCGGCCCCAGATAGTCTTCGTAGACTTTCCAGCGATCGATCGAATCCCCGTACAGGGGCTGTCGAACCTGAACGTTGCTATTGGTCATTACCGTACGTGCATTTCGATAGAACTGCAGGCAAGCATCGTCCCACGATAATCCGCAGTACTCCAGCAAGTTACGCGTGGTCGATTCCTGATGGTTGACCAGTTGCTCGTAATCGACGGTATGTATCCTGCCGGGCAACACCTCGTTCCAGTGTCGCATGAGGTCCCGATAGTCCCGGTAGGCACGCGCGAGATTATCGAGATCGTAGGTAAACGGCACGGCGCTGAGATTGAACAGTCGCTTGTAACAGCTATAACAGACGTCGATCGGGTTCCGCCTGGCATCGATGATCCTGGCGTTCGGAAAGATCATGTGAATGACACCGATGAACCTGAAGTTGTCCAGCAGCTTGTCAGTCATGAATGCGCCCCGCCTGAACTCGGATACCCTGCGCAGATAGTCGTCCGCGATCTCCGCGAGTGCGCCCGCCGGCTGCATCCCGAGCCACTCCGGGTAGGGGGCCGAGGGGTTCCTCCTCTGCTGAAAACCCCGTATCGCGTGTCGCAGGGCAAGAGTCTCGCCGGCGGCGGACACCTCGGGATGGCTGGACAGGATCTGCTCGATCAGCGTCGACCCACACCGCGGAAATCCGACGATGAAGATGATGTTGGCCGGATTGCCATCCGCGACCTCAGATCCGGCGAGCAGATCCTTGGAGAAGTAATCGATCGACGCGCGTGTCTCGCGCGCGGCGGCGGCCGCATCGTACCTGAGCGAGTCGCTATTCAGGATATCGTCGGCGATCCAGCTCAGCGCCCCGTTGCCGCACGCGACATCCACGACGTGTTCCAACTCGCCGGTAAGCTGCCCCTGCCAGAATTCCAGCATCGTATCGTCGTAATTGTTCGGAAACATGTCCCCGAACGACGTGATCGTCGGCCGTTGCCAGTAACGCGTCCAGTCCTGCGGATCGGGTTGCTTCATAAGCCGTGGATTATACTGATTGGATGAGTACTCCAAACATCTCGAGGATGCCCGAGATACCGTTGCCGGAATTCGATGGCGAATACCGGCGGGCCGAGATCGAGCAGCCCACCGAAGTCGCCCAGGCGCTGGGGCCGGGTTACGTGTTCAAAGGCCGGATGTCCGGCATGAACTACATCCTCGTCGCGCACGGGAAGACCGGTTAGCGCCGAGCGGTCGATCACGCGGGCATCAGTCGTAACGCACCACCACGGTCTTCGTCTCGAGATACAGGTCCAGATTCTCGGCGCCGAATTCGCGCCCCCAGCCGGATTGCTTAAACCCGCCGAACGGCGCATAGACGTCGCCGGCACCATGGTGATTCACGCCGACGACGCCGGCCTGGATGCGCTCAGCGAGCTCGTGCGCGATGCCCAGATCCCGGGTCCAGACGCTGGCGACAAGCCCGTACGGCGTGTCGTTGGCCAGTTCGGCGACGGTATCGAGCCCGCTGTCGGTGAATCTTTGCACGCAAATGACGGGGCCGAATATTTCCTCGCGCACGATGCGCATGTCGCGGTGCGTATCGGTGAATATTGTGGGTTCGAAGAAGTACCCGTCGCGAACAGGGCTCGAACCGCCCGTGACCAGCCGGGCCCCCTCGGACAGTCCGGAGGCCACGTAGCCCCTGACCCGCTCGAGCTGTTCGGCCGAGACCAGCGGACCCAGCCGCGTGTCCGGCTCCCAGCCCGGACCGACCGGCAGCGCTTTCGCCGCGGCCGTGACGCCGTCGAGGAACCGGTCGAAGACGTCGTCGTGAACGTACATGCGTGACGGACACTGGCAGTTCTGCCCCTGCAGGAAGAACCCGAGGTACCCGGCCGTCGCGATGGCCTTGTCGAGATCCGCATCCGGAAACACGATGAACGGCGACTTGCCACCGAGTTCCAGCGACGCGCGCTTCAGGTTGCCGGCGGCGGCCCGCACGATCGACTTGCCGGTCTCGGTCGAACCGGTGAATGCGACCTTGTCGACGCCGGGATGCTCGACCAGGGCGGCGCCGGCCTGCGCGCCGGTGCCCGGCACAATGTTGACGACGCCCGGTGGAAAACCGGCCTCTCGAATCAATTCGGCCAGATAGAGTGCACTCAGCGGCGTATGTTCGTCGGGCTTCAACACGACCGTGCAGCCGGCCGCCAGCGCCGGCGCGAGCTTCATGACCGCCATGCCGAGAGGGTAATTCCACGGAATGATCTGGCCGACGACTCCGACCGGTTCGCGCCGCGTGTAGGTCAGCGCCGCGCGTTCCGCGTCGGGGCGCGGGTCCGGCGTCAGCGCGCTGCCGCGGATCTTGCCCGGCCAGCCCGCGTAGTAACGCAGCAATTTGATACAGAAATCCGGCGCATAGGATGCGGCCGGATTCAGCGGCATGCCGTTGTCGAGAATTTCCAGCTGCATCAGAACGCCCCGGTGAGCGTCGATCGCGTCGGCGAGCCGCGCCAGCAAGGCACTTCTCGCCGCGGGCCCCAGCGACGACCAGGGTCCCGACTCGAACGCCGCACGCGCCGCCCCCACGGCCCGTTCGATATCTTCCCGCCCGGCGGCGGCGAACCGTGCCAGCGGCTGCTCGGTGGCGGGATTGATCGATTCGAGGACCCCGCCAGCGGCGGCCGACGTCCACTCGCCCGCGATAAACAGGCCGTGGTCCTGTTCGAGGAATGCTCGCGTCTCCGGTTGAATCTCGGGACTCATCGATCCGGCGTTAGTATTGATCCTGCATAGAATGATCATACCGGTGTACGTCATGACCGTGAAACGATTGTGAGCCGGCGATGAGCCGACGCAGGACCAGCGCGCCGGATCTTTCCGGCGTTTCGCTCGGCCCGTTCTGGCTCACGCCGGGGATCACGCGCGGCAACGCGCTCATACTGGTGTTCAGCGGTTTCAGCCTGATCTGCCTGCTGACCTTCATGTCGTTCATTCAGCCGTACCTGCTGCAGGAAGTCCTGCAGATTCCTAAAGAGCGCCAGGGCTCCCTGACGGGCACATTGAGTCTCATCCAGGAAGCCATCGTCATCCTGCTGGCGAGCTTCGTCGGCGCGACGTCGGACAAGCTGGGCCGGCGCGTCGTCTACGTCATCGGTCTGTGCCTGTTCGCGGCGGCGTACGTCATCTACCCGATGGCAGAGACCGAAGGTCAGCTATACGCGTTCCGGATCGTCTACGCGGTCGGATTCGCGGCGGCGACGGTCATGCTGCACGTCTGCCTGGCCGAGTACTCACAGGAGACGAGCCGCGGGCGCTGGCTCGGCATGGTGGGTTTCATGAACGGCCTCGGCGTCGTCGTCATGGCGTTCGGCCTGTCGCGATTGCCGCAATGGTTCGTCAGCCAGGGTTACGACAGCGTGCAGGCCGTGCGCTTCAGCTACTGGCTCTTCGCGGCCTATCTGCTCGCGCTGGCCGTGGTGTTGCGGTTCGGACTTGCGCCGGGCACGCAACACATCAAGCGCAAGACCAGCAGCCTGAAAGTGGCCGCCGAGGGCTTCAGAGCCGCGCGTGACAATCCGCGCATCCTGCTCGCCTACGGCATGGCGTTCGCATCGCGCGGCGATCTCGCGATTCTGACGACGTTCTTTTCGCTGTGGCTCGTGCAGAGGGGCATGGAACTCGGGTTCACCGCCGCCGAGAGCGTGGCCAAGGCCGGCATGCTGTTTGGGCTCAGCCAGGCGGTGGGCCTGCTGTGGTCGTATCCGATCGGGATCATCATCGACCGCCTGCCGCGGATGACGGCGATGTGCATCGCGTTCGGCCTCGCGACGATCGGGTATTTCGCGCTCGGCCAGATCGACGATCCGTTCGGCCGCTGGATCCCGCTCGCATGCGTGCTGGCCGGCATGGGCGAGTCCAGCGCGATGATCGCGGGCGGCGTGATGATCGGCCAGGAGGCGCCGGCTAAGAGCCGCGGCGCGGTGCTCGGCACTTACAGCCTGATGGGCGCGGCCGGCATCATGTTGCTGACGTTTACGGGTGGGTTCCTGTTCGACAGGATCGGTGAGACCGCCCCGTTCATCATGATGGGATTCATCAATCTCGCCGTGCTGACGGGCGCGTTCTGGTTGCGGCGGTCGGACGGCAGGACTGCGGTGGTCATCAGTCCCACCAGCGACACTCAGTCCGGATCGGATTGAACGATGTCGGGCGCGAGCACGGTGAGACGATGAAACAGCGTTCGCTCGGTCTCGATCGACGCGTCGGTGACATCGTTCGTTTCGCGCCAGTAAGTGTCCGGGTCGATGTATTTTTCAACCACGGCCTGCGCCGGGTCTTTGCGCCTGGCGAGCGTCGAGTCGTAGAACCCGAGGAATGTGCGACAGGCCGCCGCCAGCACCTCGACATCGACCGCCCCGCTCGCCGCCGCTTCGCGCGCCACGACGAGCCGATCGAGTTGTTGCCGCGTGCCGGCCAGTGTCCGTTCGATGTCGTGCACGATGCCGAGGCTGGCAGCGTCCGTCGCGGGAATCAATGCATTGAGCCTGTCAACGTTGGCGAGCCCCTGCGAAATAAATCGGCCGACGATGAACTCGAGATAATCCACGCAGGCGCTGACGAACGCGGGATCGCCGGATTCGTCGGCCGACCCGCCTGCATCGAGCCGCGCGACGCCCCGCGCCAGGGCATCCTTGACGCGGATCATGTGACGGCGTTCGACGGTTCGGTGTCGCTGAATGTCGTCCCGTGCAGTCATGGCATCATGGCAGTCAACCAAAACATCGAATATTCGAAACCGAGAGAACACCAGGAGTCTATATGCTGATCAACAACTGGTACGTGCTCGCCCTGTCGGACGACGTCGGCAGCGAACCGGTCGGTGTCCATGCGCTCGATCAGGACTTCGTATTGTTTCGCGATTCCGACGGCGAGGTCCAGTGCCTCAGCGATATCTGCGTCCACAAGGGCGGCTCACTTTGCCGCGGCAAGGTGGTCGAAGGAACCGTCGAGTGCCCGTATCACGGCTGGCGCTATAACGGCGCGGGCGATTGCGTCGAGATACCGTCGCTTGGCCCCGACGCGAAGATTCCGACACGCGCGCGCGTCGACGCATATCCGACGGACGAACGCTGGGGCTGGGTATGGGCGTTTCTCGGCGATTTGCCGGAAAACGAACGCCCGCCGCTGCCGGACTTCTTCCCGGAATACGACTCGGGCAACGGTGACTGGCGCTTCCTGCGCGGCAAGGCGCGCTTCGACTGCAACTGGGTGCGCGCAATCGAAAACGGCGTCGACCGGACGCATGCCGTGTGGGTCCACACCGATTTCGGCAATCCCGAGAAGACCGTCGCGAATCCATATGAAGTCGTCGAAGACGAACAAAGCCTGTATGTCAAAGGCTCGAGCAAGCCGCTGAACAAGCGCGGCAAGTGGCGGGAAGTGATTCCCGACGACCGGGACGAGCGCGCCAACGAGGTACGGATATACGTCCCGGCGCCGTGCATTCGTATCCAGATGCACATGCAGCCACCGAAAACGATGATTATCCTGACCGCCTATACACCCATCAGTGATAACGAGACTCAGCTGACATTCATCCATGCCCGCAATTTTCTGACGGACCCTTCCAACGATGAGGACACGTTGGATCGTATGCATTTCGTCATTGGCGAGGACGCCCTGATCCTGAACCACCTGAAACCGGCGCGAGTCCCGCCAGCGCTGGCCGACGAGTTACTGCTCGAATCGGATAAGCACGGCGTGCTGTTTCGCAAGCGGATCAAGGCGCGCGAGGCCCTGGGCGAAGCGATCGATTCACGCCCGACGACAAACGAAGACGATTACGCGCGGGTCATCCCGTCGCCGCGACGACGTGAAGACCCGAAACACTGGGTGCTGAGACCCGTGCAGATGCGAGAACCACCGCGCAAGCGCGATGAATGATCTGCATGCGCTGATCATCGGCGCCGGTCTCGGCGGACTGACCGCCGCGCTGGCGTTACAGCGATCGGGCTTTCGCGTCTCCGTGTACGAACAGGCGCCGGAAATGGGCGAGATCGGCGCCGGCGTGACGATCACCCCAAACGCATGCCATGCGCTGGATCACCTCCTCGGCGAAGACTTCGTCGAACGAATCTGTTATGTGCCGGCCTCCGGCGCGATCAAGCATTTCGCGACCGGCGCGACCCTGATTGATACCCGGCGCGGTGATCTGCCGAAGCAGAAATATGGCGCACATTACTGCCAGGTGCATCGCGCCGACCTGCACGACGCCCTCGCAGGCGCCGTCCGCCGGAACGACGCCGACGCGTTGCACATCGACAGCCGGTTCACCGCCCTGCAGGAATCCGACTCGGCCGTGCGGGCCCGTTTCGCCAACGGGCAGACGGCGAGCGGCGATATTCTGATCGGCTGCGACGGTATCCGGTCGGCGGTGCGCAGGTCCCTGTGGGGAGCCGACGAACCCAGGTTCACCGGCTATATCGCCTGGCGGGGGCTCGTCCCGACGGCGCGCCTCGAGCCCGAATTCCAGACTCCCGATTCCGCCGCGTTCGCCGGGCGCGGACGCACGTTCACGCGCTACAAGGTTCGGCAGGGCACACTTTTTAACTTCGTCGCGTTCTCGCGTCGGGACGAGTGGGAGGCCGAAAGCTGGTCGGAACGCGCCAAGATCTCAGAAGTATTAAATGAATTCAAAGACTTTGCGCCTGAAGTTCAAGCGATCTTGCAAGCAACATCGCCCGAGCAGTGCTTCAAGTGGGGACTGTTCGACCGGTCGCCGCTGGCACGCTGGACGGTCGGAAGATCCACGCTGCTTGGCGATGCCGGTCACCCGATGACCCCGTTCCTCGCGCAGGGTGCCGCGATGGCGATCGAAGACGGTTTGATCCTGGCCCGCGCGGTCGACGCCGCCGGGGACTGGCGGGAGGCGCTGTCCCGCTACGAGAAGGCGCGCCGCGAGCGCGGTACCTTCGTGATGCTGGAATCTCAGGTCAACGCACGTCGAATCTACACCAGGGACCCGGACGACCTGGACCGGAATTCACACAAGAGCGCCGAGGCTCTTGGCCTGTATGAATACAACCCGTTGACGGCGCCCGTCTAGGTCTTCAACGCCAGGCGGCGAAATCCGGATCCGGCTGCCAGCCGGCCGGCGGTCTGGCCTTCGGCGGCACGCCCCGGTAGTTCTCCGGGCCGAGATCCAGTGAGGATACGTCCATAACATATGAGTACAGGGCGCGACTGCCGGGTTCGCCACGAGTCAACACCATCTTCTTGCCGTCGGGCGAAAACGCGCCCATGCCGTCCCAGCCGGGATTGTAGGTGATCCGCTGCAACTCGCTGCCATCGGCCAGGTCCCCGAGAAATAACTCCCAGTTGTTGCCCTCGAGGATACGCACAACCAGAAAGTGCCGCCCGTCCGGCGCCGGAAACGGCGCCCAGTTCGTGTCGCTGGTAAAGGTGCGAGGCTGGACGTCACGATCCGGACCGAGGATCTTCAGCGTGAAGATGTTCATCGGCGTCTGGGTGCGCGTGCCATTTTTTCGGTCCCGCTCCTTCAGTCGCTCTACCTCGCTTTGCTTCCAGGCCCGAAAGATGACCGTCTCGCTGTCGGGCAGGAAATACGCCTCACCCTCCTGCCAGTCGTCGGTAAAGGTGAGCTGCGTCTGCTCCGTGCCGTCGGCGTTCATGCGCCAGAGATCCGCATTGCCGTCGATCTGGCGGCCGAACACGATCCATTTGCCGTCGGGCGAGACGGTCGCCTCGGCGTCATACCACCGGTTGCGGGTCAGGCGCTGTACGTCGTTGCCGTCGAGATCAGACGAGTAGACTTCCGCGCCCTGCGGGTAGTCGGCATCGTCCGACCAGTTGCCGGCCGGCATGTCGTCGATGTGATCGCGAGTCGAGGTCCAGAGCAGGCGCGTGCCGTCCGGATAGAACCAGGAGCAGGCGTCCATGCCGCGATCGTTGATGCGGCGGAGGTCCTCACCCTGGTCCGTGAAGGTATACGTCAGGGCGCCGCCGACCTTGCCTTTGCCGGGGTCCTGGGCGTCCGGATCCTTGACCTGGGCAATCAGGTGCACGCCGTCGGGCGCGTAATAGGCCTCGCCGTTCTCCGGCAGGTTGGGAATTTTGTACATCGGCAGTTCGCGGGCGTCTGTCGCCGCGTGCTCGAAATCTTCGGCAGCGGCAAGATGTTCGCACGCCATGAACCCGATGAGAGCGAGTATCGATCCATTGAGCGAGTGTATGTTCATAATCTGTTGCACCAGTCGATCCACATAGCCCGGTACGCGTTCTCGAGCGACCTCGCGAACAACGGCACTTTCATCAGCGCCGATTGATGCAGCCGCGGGCAGAGTGTTTTGCGAAGTATAACCAGCTTTCTCTGGTCGCTTGCGAGTCTTTGCGCCAGATCGACATACTCGTCCTCGCTATCGGCAATGAGCTCGGGTAATCCGAGGTGATGCAGGATGCTCGCGCCGACACGACCGACATGACGATCGCCGCGCAGGGTAATGACCGGTGCGCCCATCCATAGCTATTCCGAATTGCAATTGATGCGTCTGACCGTGGCGCCGATCGAGCCGCGGGCATGAACCGGCGCACCTCCTCGAGGAAGGAACGCGGCCGTTGCGGTTGTTTGCCTCAGTCGGAAATTATTCCTCGGGTGCGACGGTCAGGCGCATGCCGTCGAGCTCCGGAGTCATCTTGAGCTGGCAGGACAGCCGGGAATTGCCTGGACGGAAACACTCGGTGTCCTCGAGGAGTTCGAGTTCGTCGTCGCGGGCCTCCCCGAGCTTTTCGGCCCATTCGCCTTCGATATACACGTGACATGTCGCGCATGAGCACATGCCGCCGCAAAGCGCCTCGACACCACCGTCGATCTCGCGGAGGGGCTCCATTATGTTGCCACCGTTCTCGATCTCGATTACGTGCTCACCGCCTTCGCGGTCCGTTACGTGCATCGTAGCCATCATGTTTTCCGTGTTACGTAAGCCAAAAAACGGCGCGGACTATACCACAGGGCTCCGCGCTTGTTAGTTGGTATTTTCCCCGTATTGATCGTGTAAAGGTCCCGAAATGTGAACCATACCCATCTATCTGCGGCATGAAATCTGTAGGCTGAACAACAGCTTCCAGAGATTTTATGATATGCCTGCGAGCCCGTCTCGTTTTCGCCAGTTCCGTGCCGACATCCGCCGACTGATCGCGGAGATCGAGAACTACATGCGAGCCAAACCACAGGCGTCTGACCGCGAGTACAACCTGCAGGTCGAGGTGTTCGAGGAACGCTGTGACCACGCCGAACGCCTCGCTCAGGAAATCGCCATGGACGAACAGACCATGTGGGGGCTCCGCGACGGCGACGCCCAGCGCCTGCACGATTCCCTGCGACTGTCACTCGATTATTTTCGACCCGACGGCCGTTCCGACGGCTGAGCCTGCCCCTCTCAGGGGTTCTCGGGAAACACGACCCGGAAGTCATCCCGCATGCTGATCACCGACCAACCGTAACGGCCGGCCGCCTCGCGCGCAGTTGGCGCGTCGTCGTAAGCGTATTCCCGATCCGGGTCGTCGTGCGCCAGCAGCATCACGAGCGACGGTGAGCTGCCGTCATGAGCGAAGCGCAGCATATCCAGATCGCCGTCCGAATTGCCGACCGCGAGGATCGGCCGGCGGCCGACATGCAGTTGCAGGTTGGTCGCCTTGAACGGGCCGACGTTCAGCGACTGCCATCCGGGCTTGCGCCAGATCGCCATGCGACCGTCCCGATCGATCAGGCTGGTCTTCATGCTCGACCCGATGACGTGGTCCCGCGCGATGCGATAGACGGGCTCGGAAAAC
Organism: uncultured Chromatiaceae bacterium; assembly: GCA_964541975.1. Lineage (GTDB taxonomy): Bacteria > Pseudomonadota > Gammaproteobacteria > Steroidobacterales > SMWD01. The sequence goes on from CAZISL010000152.1 coordinate 13,822, forward strand.
TCGCGGATGAACTCGATACCGCCGCCGGAGACGATATAGACGCTGAACCCGTTCGCCTTCAGGAAATCGATCAACTCCAGCATCGGCTGATACACGAGCTCTATGTACCGCAAGTCGAAACGCGGATGCGTGGCGGTATCGAGGAACGCGCGCGCCGCGACGGCGAAGTCATCCTGGAACTGGTTGGCCTGCCCCTGCGTCACGATCGCGCCGCGCTCCGCGAATGACATCGCGGCGAGCGCCGTTCGA
>CAZISL010000153.1:0-8524 GCA_964541975.1 uncultured Chromatiaceae bacterium
GCGGTAGTTCAGCTGGTTAGAATACCGGCCTGTCACGCCGGGGGTCGCGGGTTCGAGTCCCGTCCGCTCCGCCATTGGGTATGCGAAAAGGCGTCACTTGAAAGTGACGCCTTTTTCGTTTTCTGGCCTTACAATACCCCGTTTCCCCGAAACCTTAATTCCTGGACTGAGCCTGACTAGCAATGCTGCAAACGATTCGTGAAAAATTCACCGGTGTCATCGCGTTTCTGATCATCGGAGCCATCGGCGCAACGCTGGTGATTTCCTTTAGTGGAATGGACGGGGGCATCGTGACGGGCAACTTCGCGGCCGAGGTCAACGGCGAAGAGATCCCTGCGATCAACTTTCAACGGACGGCTCAAAATCAGCTGTTCCGTCAGCGGGAAGCGATGCAGGGCGATATCACGCCGGAGCTGCAGGAGCAGATTCAGCGGCAGGTGCTGGAGGGCCTCATTCGCAACGAAGTCGTCAAGCAGTTCGTCCGCGACAATGGCTTCCGCGTCGAAGATGACCGAGTCATGCAGGGCATCCGCCGTCAGGAAGTGTTTCAGGTCGGTGGCGAGTTTTCCTACGACAGCTATGTCATGTTGCTGACCAATCAGGGGATTTCTCCGGAAGGTTACGAGCGTGAACAACGCGCGCAGATGGAAATCGACCAGCTCGAGAGTGGAATCGTCGCGAGCGCTTTCTTCACGCCGATGGAGTATCGGCGCTATATCGAACTGCTGGCCGAAGAGCGCACCGCTGCTTACGTGCGCCTCGATCCCGCCATTTTGGCGAGTGATGTCGAAGTGACGGATGCACAGCTGCAGAGTTTTTATGACGCGAACAACAACTTGTTCATGAGCGAGGAAAGCGTCCGGCTCGAATACGTCGCGGTACTGCTGGAAGACGCCAAACAACAGGTCGAAGTGTCTGAGCAGGACGTGCGCGAATACTTTGAGTTGAACCCGCAGCGATTCGTAGCTGACGATCAGAGAAAGATCAGCCATATCCTGATTTTGATCGACGACGAGGTCGACGAAGTGGCGGCGGTCACAATTGCGGAGGGGCTGAAGACTCGACTGGGTCAGGGTGAATCCTTCGAGGCGCTCGCGCGCGAGTTTTCGCAGGATACCGTGTCGGCGCCCGAGGGCGGCGACCTCGGTTGGGCGCTCCAGGGGGACTATCCGGAAGCTTTCGAGGACGCGCTATATACCCTGGAACCCGGCGAGGTGGCAGATCCGGTCCGGACCGAGTTCGGCATTCACCTGATACGCCTCGACGACCTGCGTGCCGGCGAGCGAAAAACCCTCGATGACGTGCGCGCCGAATTGTTCGACGAACTCCGCATGCAGCAGGCAACGGACGACTTCTATGCGCTCGCGGAGCAGGTGGACGATCTCGCGCTAGAGAACCCAGGCAACCTGTCGGTCGTGGCGAGCGAGACGGGTTTGCCGCTGCGGACCGTCGAAACCTTTACCCGTTCCGGCGGCGCACCGTTGGGTTACAGCCCGGAGCTCGTCGACGCGGCGTTCAGCGTTGCATTGCTGGAAGACGGCGAAAACAGCGCACTGATCGAATTGGCCGACGAACGTGCCGTCGTCATCAGCGTCGCAGAACACCGGCCCTCGGCGCTGAGGCCGTTCACGGAAGTGCGCGAGCTCGTCGAGCAGACGTTGCGTAACCAGGGTGGATCCGAGCTCGCGCAGAGTCGTGGCGAGGAACTGCTGGAGCGGCTCGAGGCCGGTGCTACATTCGCCGATCTCGCTGCCGAGTTCGCGATCGAACCGCCCGAGCCCGCCGTGTTGACGCGCGCATCGCCCGAGGTTCCGCCAGAGATTCTCGCGCAAATTTACCGTGCGCCGCATCCGCAGGCAGGAATACAGAGTTTCCAGGGGTTCGGTCTTCGGGACGGCGGTTATGTCGTCGTCAGGCTCGATGCCGTCACGCCGGGAAAGCCGGAAGCGATCCCCCAGCAACAACGTGATCAGCGCAAACAAATGCTGGCCCAGCAGGCTGGCGGCGCGGCTGCCGCAGCGTTGATTGCCGACCTTCGTGCCGCCGCCAAGGTGGTGATAGCGCCCGGGCTCTTCGATCAGCCGGAACCGCTGTAGCACACGCGTGGGTGAGCATGTTTAATCCAATGCGTCTCGCCCTTCACTGGCAAATCCTCATCGCGATAGGCCTCGCGGCGATCGTGGGCACGCTGGCGGGCGATACCGCGAGTATCGGCGGCGTCACGTTCTATGCCGCGTTCGACTTCGTCGGCACGATGTTCATCAATGCCCTGAAGATGCTGATCGTTCCGCTGATCACGTCGTCCATCATCGTCGGTGTCGCCGGTATCGGTTCGTCCGGCGACTTGGGCAAGCTCGGCGGCAAGACATTGTTGTTCTACGCAACGACGACGCTGTTCGCCATCCTCGTCGGGCTGGCGCTCGTAAACCTGTTCACGCCGGGATTGGTCGACGGGGAGCCAGCGCGCGATATCCTCGCGCTGAACGCGGACACCAGCGATGTGCTGGCGAAGGTCGGCGGTAAGGGGGCGGGCGATGTCGTCGAGATCTTCCTGCGGATGGTGCCGCCGAACATTGTCAAGGCGGCGGCGGATGGTCAGATGCTCGGCATGATCTTTTTCTGCCTGCTGTTTGGGTATTTCATGACGCGCCTCGACGCGACCCTGTCCGAGCCGCTATTCACGTTCTGGTCCGCGGTCTTCCAGGTCATGATGAAGATGACCGAATGGGTGATGTTGTTCGCGCCGATCGGCGTATTCGGTCTGGTCGCAAAAGTCGTCGCGAAGACCGGATTCGATGCGGCCGGGCCACTGCTGCTGTTCGCGCTCGTCGTGATGCTGTCGCTCGCCGTCCATGCGCTGGTGACGCTGCCGCTGCTGCTCCGCTGGGTCGGCCGCGTATCGATCCTGCCGACCATGCGGGCCATTTTTCCGGCCATGCTGACGGCATTTTCGACGGCGTCTTCGTCGGCGACGCTACCCGTCACGATGGATTGCCTGGAGAAAGAGGCGGGCGTGTCGAACCGGATCAGCAGCTTCGTGCTGCCGCTGGGCGCGACTGTCAATATGAACGGCACAGCGCTGTACGAATGCGTTGCCGCGATGTTTCTCGCCCAGGCCTATGGACTCGACCTGACCTTCGGCGTGCAGTTCTCGATCGTCGTAATCGCGCTCGTGACATCGATCGGCGTCGCTGGAATCCCTTCGGCATCGCTCGTCGCGATCGCCATTATTCTCGCCGCCGTCGGTTTGCCCGTCGAAGCGATCGCGGTGCTCTTCGTGTTCGACCGCGTGCTCGATATGGCGCGGACCAGCGTAAACGTGCTGGGCGATGCGACTTGCGCCATCATCGTGGCGCGGCTGGAAGGGGAGCAGACCAAGTTGGTCGACTGAACGTCAGCCCACACCAAACCCCAGGACGTTGTAGCCGGCGTCGACGTATACAATTTCCCCGGTAATTCCCGAGGCAAGATCCGAGCACAGGAATGCGGCCACATTGCCGACTTCTGCCGTCGTCACGGCTCGTCGTAGCGGCGCGACCTGCTCGAACTGTTTCATCATGCCGCGAAACCCGCCGATGCCCATCGCGGCCAAGGTCTTGATCGGACCGGCCGAGATGCCGTTGACGCGAATCCCATGGCGGCCCAGGTCGGCCGCCATGAACCGCACGTTGGCTTCGAGGCTCGCCTTGGCGGGCCCCATGACGTTGTAGTTGGGAATGGCGCGCGCGGCCCCCAGGTAGCTAAGCGTCAGCAGACAGCTGCTGTCGCTGAGCATCGACCGCCCGGCTTTGGCCAGCGCCGGAAAACTGTAGCTGGAGATATCATGGGCGATCTTCGATCCTTCTCGATTGACCGTATCGACGTAGTCGCCCGACATCTGGTCGCTCGGCGCAAATCCGATCGAGTGCAGGATAATGTCGAGCTGGTCCCATTGCTTGTTGATGCCCGAGAACACGGCTTCGATCTGTTCGTCGCTCGTGACGTCCATCGGCAGGCACAGATTGCTGCCCAGTTCCTCCGCGAACCCTTCGACGCGCCCGCGAATCTTCTCGCCCTGGTAGGTAAACGCCAGTTCCGCACCTTCGCGGGCCATGGCCTGCGCGGCACCCCAGGCGATCGATCGGTCGCTGGCGATGCCTGTAATCAGCGCTCTTTTGCCTTGCAAGAATCCCATGCGTTTTTTCCGGGTGGCGGTTGAATCCGGCGCACATTGTACGCTTTATCAGGGCGCGAAATCCTCCCGTTCGCCCGTGGTCCCAGCGTAGATGAATATTGTCGACCGGGTTCGTCGTTCCTCGCCCTGGTTCGGTATCATATCCCGGTCGATGTATACCGAAGATCGTGCCGGGATTTCGTGATGATCAGTTCTGAGTGGCTGGAAAGTGGCGGCGGACGTGCATTATTGCGCGAAGAAAGCCGTCGCGTTCGGCGTGCGCTCGACAGCGTATTCGGTGATCAGTTTCTGCAAATCGGCCGCTGGGGGCGCCAGGATTTCGCCGGGGCCGCCCGCACGCAGCGAGCTGCGACGATGGACGTTCAACCCGGCGAGGGCGTCGATTTGGTGACGTCGCCCGATTGCCTCGGAATCGCGAATGACTCGGTCGACGTCGTCCTGCTGGCCCATGTACTGGAAACGCATGACGATCCACACGGCGTTCTGCGTGAAATCGACCGCATCCTGCGTTCGGATGGGCATATCATCATTCTCGGTTTCAATCCGGTGAGCCTCTGGGGATTACGGCACCTCGTATCACGTCGCAAGTTTCCGCCGGGCATACGCCGACTTATTCCGGAGCATCGGTTGCGCGACTGGTTGCGCTTACTGGATTTTTCGGTCGACAACTCCTCGTTCGAACATTTCCAACCGCCGATGTTGCCACGGCGACGAAGGGGGAGTGGCACGGAGCCGCGCGGCGGCGAACGTTCGGCTCGGTTCGACCGGGCGACGGCACGCTCGGGCGGTCGATTTATCAAGGCCGCACGGTCCAGCTGGAAGGCAGCCCGGAAGTCGTGGCGACGCCTGGCGCCGTTTGCCGGCGCATATATCGTCGTCGCGCGAAAGGAGATGTTCACGATGACGCCGATTCGCCCGGTCTGGAAACCGCGCCGCAGACTCGTCGGCGGCCTGGTCAATCCGACGACCCGCAATACCACATGAGCGAAATCGAGATGTATACCGACGGCGCGTGCCGCGGTAATCCTGGTCCGGGCGGGTGGGGCGTGCTATTGCGATCGGGCGACCGCGAGCGCGAGATCTGCGGCGGCGACGCGGCGACAACGAACAATCGCATGGAGCTGACCGCCGCGATTCGGGGGTTAGAGGCATTGAAGCGTCGATGCCGCGTTGTCGTCTATACCGATTCCGAATACGTTCGCCGCGGCATCGACGAGTGGCTGGCCAACTGGAAAAGTCGCGGCTGGAAGACCGCGGCAAAGAAACCCGTCAAGAATGAAGACCTGTGGCGCGAACTGGACGAACTCGCCGCCCGTCATGAAGTAGACTGGCGTTGGGTCAAGGGACACGACGGCAACGAAGGCAACGAACGCGCCGATGCGTTGGCGAATCTCGGCCTGGACGAGGGATTCCGGGACACGGGGACATGAAATTGAAAACTGATCGGCGGGTGTTATGAGGCAGGTCGTGCTGGATACTGAAACGACGGGGCTTGAAGTCGCGCGCGGCCATCGGATTATCGAGATCGGCTGTGTCGAACTGATCAATCGTCGTCACACGGCGCGCGCGTTTCATTGTTACATCCAGCCGGATCGCGACATCGACGAGGCCGCGATCGAGGTCCACGGCATCACGAATCAGCGACTGGCCGACGAGCCACGCTTCGGCGAGATCGTCGACGACTTCGTGGATTTCATATCGGGCGCCGAGTTAATCATTCACAACGCCGAATTCGACGTCGGTTTCCTCGACAACGAGTTTCGCCTTGCGAACCTGAATTCGACCGACATCGCGGGCCTGTGCCCCGTGATCGATACGCTGCCGCTCGCGCGCCAGATTCATCCCGGGCAGCGCAACAGCCTCGACGCGCTGTGCAAACGCTACATGGTCGATAACTCGGGCCGCGATTTCCACGGGGCGTTGCTCGACGCGCAGCTGCTCGCGGACGTCTATCTCGCCATGACCGGCGGTCAGACGGCTTTGTCGCTGGACCGGGAGGAGCAACGGGCGGCCGCCGCCGATGACACCGCACTCCGCTCGGTCGACAGACACGGCCTGGATCTGACAGTCGTTCATGCGACGCAAGCGGAAATCGCCGCCCACGACCGCCAACTGGACCTGATCGCCGACAGTTGTCCCGACGGCGCCGTCTGGCGGAAGCTCGATGCCGATTCGGCCTAGCCGCAGGCTTGGTGCGCCGCTCAATGCGTACTAGAATTCCGCGCTCCTAACCTTACAGAATCGGAACCATGGGCTACACACTCAGGACTGCATTCGTCGAAAACTTTCTTGGCCGGTCACCGGACTGGTACAAGCTTGCGATCATCGGGTTCCTGGTGCTGAATCCATTCATCGCAATCCTGTTCGGCAAATTCATTGCCGGTTGGGTGCTGATCGGCGAATTCATCTTCTGCCTGGCGATGGCCCTGAAGTGTTATCCGCTGCAGCCGGGCGGCTTGCTCGCCATTCAGGCCGTGATCATTGGCCTGACCTCGCCCGAGGCCGTCTACGAGGAGACCCTGCACAACTTCCCCGTCATTATGCTGCTGATGTTCATGGTGGCCGGCATCTACTTCCTGAAGGAGATGCTGCTGTTCGTGTTTACGAAGATCCTTCTGGGCGTGCAGTCGAAGGTCTTGCTGTCAGTCCTTTTTTGTGCCGTCTCGGCCGTGTTGTCGGCGTTCCTGGACGCGCTGACCGTGACGGCCGTCGTGATCACGGTCGCGGAGGGGTTTTACGGCGTCTACCACAAGGTCGCGTCCGGCTATGACTACGATCATGATCACGATCATTCAGCTGACGACGAGGTGACGGAACTGCACCGCGAGGATCTCGAGCAGTTTCGGGCGTTCCTGCGCAACCTGATGATGCACGCCGCGATTGGTACCGCGCTTGGCGGCGTCTGTACGCTGGTCGGGGAGCCGCAGAACCTGCTGATCGCCAAGGAAGCCGGATGGGAGTTCGTCGAGTTCTTTCTGCGTATGGCGCCGGTCACGATGCCGGTATTGGTAGTCGGTTTGATCACCTGCGCGCTTCTGGAACTGACCGGTTGGTTCAGTTACGGCGCGACCCTGCGGCCGGCGGTTCGGGAGATCCTCGGCGAATATGATCGCTTCGAATCGGCGCGCCGCACGCCGCGGCAGACAGCCGTGCTGATCGTGCAGGCGGCCTGCGCCGTATTACTGGTGATTGCGTTGGGATTGCACCTCGCCGAAGTCGGCGTCATCGGCCTGATGATCATCGTCATCGCCACTGCATTTAATGGCGTCACCGAGGAGCACCGTCTCGGCCATGCGTTCGAGGAGGCACTGCCGTTCACGTCGTTGCTGGTCGTGTTTTTCGCGATCGTCGCCGTCATTCACGAGCAGCACCTGTTTTCCCCGGTGACGAACTACGTGCTGGCGATGGAAGGCGATACGCGCACGGCGATGCTTTACGTCGCGAACGGCGTGCTGTCGATGATCAGCGACAACGTATTCGTGGCCACGGTGTATATCGGCGAGATCAAGAACGCGCTGCTCGATGGCACGCTGACGGTGGCTCAATTTAACGACCTTGCCGTCGCCATCAATACCGGAACGAATATTCCGAGTGTCGCGACGCCGAACGGCCAGGCCGCATTCCTGTTCCTGCTGACCTCGGCGCTGGCGCCGCTGATTCGCCTGTCCTACGGCCGCATGGTTTTTATGGCGATACCCTACACGATCACGATGAGCATCACCGGTCTCCTGGCCGTCATGTATCTGTTGTAGTGTGATGGGCTGATTAGCCTCAAGCGACGTTTCCTGTAAGAATTGGCTGCCCGTCGCCGCCCTCCCGGTGCAGCGCCGGTGGCATGCCGTATCCAGGTACGCCAGAAAGCAACTTAACTTACTGAAAAAGAATGAAAAAATTTAAAGATCTCCAGGACGTCAAGATCGCCGTCATCGGCCTCGGTTACGTCGGCCTGCCGCTGGCCGTCGAGTTCGCCAAACATTTCGCTACGGTCGGCTTTGACATAAACGAAGGGCGCGTCGCGGAATTGTCCGCCGGTCATGACTCGACGCTGGAAGTATCCGAGTCCGAGCTCGCGGAGGTCGATCGGCTGACCTGCACGAGCGACCCGGCGGGGCTTGCTGATTGCGACGTCTATATCGTGACGGTGCCGACGCCGATCGATTCCGCCAAGCGTCCGGATCTCGGAGCGCTCCGCGGCGCCAGCCGGACCGTCGGCGGGGCGTTAGGCGCGGGCAATATCGTCATCTACGAATCGACGGTCTATCCGGGCGCGACCGAGCTCGATTGCGCGCCGATACTCGAACAGGTGTCCGGGCTGAAACTCAACGAGGATTTCTTCCTCGGTTACAGTCC
>CAZISL010000154.1:0-7464 GCA_964541975.1 uncultured Chromatiaceae bacterium
GCTGGACCGGCTGCACAAGACGAACAACTTTCCGGAGTTCACCGGTCGGGCATGTCCGGCGCCGTGCGAGGGCTCATGCGTCCTCGGCATCAACGAACCGGCGGTCACGATCAAGAACATCGAGAACGCGATCATCGACCGGGGGTTCGCCGAAGGCTGGGTCGTGGCCAATCCGCCCGCGTCCAGGACCGGCAAGAAAGTCGCGATCGTCGGTTCGGGCCCGGCCGGACTCGCCGCGGCGGATCAGCTGAACAAGGTCGGTCACGAAGTCACTGTCTACGAGCGCGCCGATCGCATCGGTGGCCTGCTGATGTACGGCATTCCGAACATGAAACTCGATAAGCCGGGTGTCGTCGAGCGACGACTCGACATCCTGCGCGAGGAAGGCGTCAACTTCGTCACCGGCGCGGACGTCGGCAACGATATCGATCCGAACCAGCTGCTGTCGGACAACGACGCGTTGTTGCTCGCGACTGGCGCGACCGTGCCCCGGGACCTGCCGATCCCGGGTCGCGACCTGAGCGGCGTGCGTTTCGCGATGGATTTTTTGACGGCGAATACGAAGAGCCTGCTCGACAGTAATCTCGAGGACGGCAACTACATCAGCGCCGCAGGCAAGAAAGTCATCGTTATCGGTGGCGGCGATACGGGTACCGACTGCATCGGCACTTCCGTGCGCCACGGCTGCGCAGCGATGGTCAATCTCGAACTGCTCGACCAGCCTCCGGTGGATCGGGCTGAGCATAACCCGTGGCCGGAATGGCCGATTATCCAGCGCACGGATTACGGCCACGAAGAAGCGGCCGCGAAGTTCGGAGACGATCCACGCCGCTACGCGATGCTGTCCAAGGAGTTCATCGACGATGGTGACGGCAACGTCGCCGGCCTGCGCGTCGTGCGGGTCGAGTGGGGCATGCAGGACGGCCGAATGCAGATGACCGAAAAAGCAGGTACCGAGGAAGTCATCGAGGCCGACCTGGTGCTGCTGGCGATGGGTTTCCTCGGGCCGGAATCACCGGTCGCCGATGCCCTCGGTATCGAGCGCGATCGTCGCTCGAACTACCTCGCCGAGCACGGTCATTTCGCGACCAGCGTGCCGGGCGTCTTCGCCGCCGGCGACTGCCGCCGTGGACAGTCGCTGGTCGTCTGGGGCATCAACGAGGGTCGCGGTGCGGCCCGCGCCATCGACGCCTACCTGCAGGGCGAGTCGACGCTGCCGGCGCCAGGCATCTCGATGGGGACCGTCGCGGCCTGAGCGGCTTGCTTCGTTAGTCCAGGATCTGCGCGCCGGTCACGGCCGCGCGCAGCCGTCGCGGATCGTCCACCTTAAACGGCAGCTTCATGCGCGCCGACGTCCCCGCCTCCAGCCGCCCGCGGATCTGCTCCGCGCGTGATTTCACCTGGCCGTCCGGGCCCAGATACTCGACGGTCAGTTCGGACACGTTGACCGACAGCCCGGTCGGGTTGCGGATCTCGACGATAATCGAGCCATCGGTGTCCTGTCCGAGCCGGGTCTCGAGATAGCGATAAGGTTTCTCCGGCAGTTCGAGTCGCGCGAGCGATTCGCGCGCTGCACGCCCGTCGGGTGAGTCGGAATCCGCGGCCGCACGGAACAGTTGCATGGCCGTGTCGCGATCGCCTGCTTCGAGCTTCAGCTCGCCCAGCACGTTGAGCGCCGGGGCGCTCGGCAATAGTTGAATACTGCGTTCGAGGTCGCCCATGGCCATCTGCTTGTCGCCGACCTGTCGGAACGCGATTCCACGCCGCATGTATGGGTAGAAGTAGCCTGGATTCCGGTCGACGGCGCGTCGATAGTTGATCAACGCGTCGTCCCATCGCGATTGCGCGGCACGGATGTCGCCGCGCAGCATGTGGAACAGGGCCTCGTTCGGTTCTGCGGCCAATGCACGCTGCGCATCTTCGAGCGCGGTGCTCAGATCACCTTCGGCGAGCGCCTTCCGGCCGTGATCGTGGGCGGAATACGCTTCACCCGTGGCCACCAATCTGCTCATCGCGCTGCGATATTTCTCAACGCCTAATTCGCCGCCGGGCGGAAGATCCGCCAGCATCATGCGATTGTTGTCTACGCGTTCCTGCGACGGTGGATGACTGGCGAACAAGCCTTCGAGCCAGCTGGTATTCCGGCTTTCTGACAGCCGCACGAACGTTTCCTGCAGATCGACCGCCGCCGCCGGGTTGTAGCCGGCGCGCGACATGTACAGCATGCCGTAGTGGTCGGATTCTCGCTCGGCGTCGCGACCATATTTCTGCGTCAACAGTTGCATCGACATGCCGGCGCCGGTCATCAGCAGAGAACCATAAGGGCTGTCATTAGCCGTGATCGAGGCAGCGACCAGCGCGCCCTGCATCAGCATGCCCCGCTGCATGGCCTTGGCGCCGTGGCGGGCGGCCGCGTGCACGATCTCGTGACCGAGCACCGCGGCGAGTTCCGCTTCGCTACCTATTTCGACCAGCAGGCCCCGGTGCACGGCGATCTTTCCGCCCGGCAAGGCCCACGCGTTGGGTGTTCCGTCATTGATGACGACGAACTCGTACGGCAAGTCTCGATCGCTAACCGTGGCCAGGCGCGCGCCAACCTGTTTCACGTAGCGTGTGACCTCAGGATCGGCAACGTAATCGCCGCCGTACATTTGCCGACCGGGTCCGTACTGCTGCTCGCCGATCGCGACCTCCTGCGCGGTCGAGACGAGGCTGAGTTCCTTCTCTCCGGTAACCGGGTTCGTGACGCAGGCGCTGACCGCCAGCGTCAGGACGATAACGATCCATCGCATGGTTCAGTCCTCTACTTGGGTATCTCTATAGTTCTCTTGCCGGAATCGCGGCGTGCAAAGTGCCACGAAGACCAGGTTCTCGTCGCCCGTGTTAGTGATTCTCTGGTCGATTTCCGGCGGGATCAATACGATATCGCCGCATTCGACATCGGTTGCGGGCAGGTCGCCCACTTCGACGCGGCCGGTTCCGGACAGGATCACATAGCGTTCGGTCGTATCGGAAAGGCGATGCAGGCGGGTGGTCACGCCTGGTTCAACGCGTGCCCGGGCGATCGACAGACCCTCGTCGGCCTGCGAGTTTGACATCTCGAGGATATGGCAGCGCTCCGGCGTGAAGTATTCCTCGGCTTCATCGGGTCTGAGAATGGCTGCTTTCATGATCTCCAGCTTCGTTACAGGTCTGCTGTTCGGGCGGTTCTTGCGGCGACGTACGCGCGTTGCTTATCGAGAGCGAAGCGCAGCTAGCTTCAGTATGCCTGTTACGCTGAGGCCGTCGGTGATCTCGCCATCCATCACCATACGGACGACATCGTCGAACGGGAGGCGGCGTAGTTGCAGTTGTTCGGTGTCGCCCGGCTCCGGCTCGCCGTGCGTCAGGTCTTCGGCGACGTAGACGACGCCCGATTCATCCGTGACCGAATTGCTGATTCGGACCGACAGGATTGACCGCCACCGGGCCGCCGTCAGCCCAGTCTCTTCCTTGAGTTCGCGCTGTGCGCCGGCGAGTGGGTCGCTAGCGCGCGGCACGCCGCCCATCGGGATCTCCCACGAATACTCGTTCAGCGGGAAGCGGAACTGTCCGACCAGCCAGGTGTGATCTTCATCGTCGAGCGGGATAACGCCGACGGCGAGGTTCTTGAAGCTGACGACGCCGTACACGCCCGGATTTCCGGCCGGATGAACGACCTCGTGGTCGACGACCTGAAACCATGGGTTGTCGTAAACGACAGACGCACCAAGACGTTGCCACGGGTTTTCCTGACCAGACATATGTCTCACCTGCTGAATTCGAAAGCGTCGTTTCCGACCAGGCGTCTGAACCACCAATGCATGCCGACGCCTCTGCCGGCCATGAACAGTGTAAACGCCAGCCACAACCCATGATTGCCGAGGTACGAAAAGCCGAACCATGTTGGCAGGAAGATCAGCAGCGTCGAGCCCACCATGATCACCATCATCTCCCGCGATCGCGTCGCGCCGACGAACACTCCGTCATACAGGAAGCTCCAGACGGAGATTAATGGCGCTACGATCAGCCAGGGTAAGTATTCGCGTGCCGCGATTCTCAATGGATCGATATCGCTCAACAAGTCGATGATCAGCTTGCCGGCCAGCGCGTAGGCGACGAAGAAGCCGGCCGCGAATAGCAGTGACCACTGCAGCGATCGGCGGACCGCCAGCAACAAGCCATTCCGATCGCGTGCGCCGACGGCCTTGCCGACCAGCGCTTCGGCCGCGTAAGCGATACCGTCGAGTGCATACGACAGGAAGAACTGAAAGTTCATCAGTAAAGCATTCGTCGCGAGAATCACATCGCCCATGCGCGCACCTTGGGCAGTGATGAAGGCGAACACGAACATCAGCGCCATCGTGCGTACGAACAGGTTGGAGTTGACGGAGAATAGGCGCCGGTAGGCCGATGAGTCGAGAATCCTGATCGGCACCCCGCTGCCGGGATGACTACGCAGTTCTCGAACGACGAACAGCAAACCGACAAAGGCGCCACAGATCTCGGCGAGCACGGTGGCGAGCGCAACACCGTCGGCTTGCATGCCGAGCACGACGACCAAGATGAGATCGAGAGTGATATTGACGACGTTGGTCGTCAGCATGATGGTCAGTGGTCCGCGCGCATTCTGCATGCCGATCAGCCAGCCGATCAGGACAAAGTTGCACAGCGATGCCGGCGCGCTCCAAATGCGGATCGCGAAATATTCTCGGCTTAGTTGAGCCACGCGGTCGCTGGGTGCGAGCAGCGCCAGCGCGGCGTCCCCGATGAGCGTTTGCGCGACGATAATCAGCGCAGCCAGCGCGAGGGCCGTTACCAGCGATAAACCCAGTGCCTCGCGCAACGCGTCGTTATCCCGCGCGCCGAAAGCCTGTGCCGTGATACCCGTGGTGCCCATGCGCAGGAAGTTCAGGCCCATGAACAGGACGGTAAATATTGTGGCGCCCGCCGCCACCGCGGCCAGGAAAACCGGGTCGTCGAGATGGCCCATGACCGCCGTATCGACCATGCCGAGCAGTGGCACGGTAACGGAAGATACGATCATGGGTGCCGCGATCCGCCCGACTGCGCGGTGGCTGTAGTCGTGATTCGTGATGTCGCCCTGTGCCGCCATGCGCGATCCATATGGTCCGGTTCGCCCGGACGTGGCCGATTGCAACGGGTCCGCCTTACTGCGATTAATGCTTGGACCGCGCCGGCGGAATTCACTAGAATTCGCCGCTGTTTCCGCGCCGATCATGGCACAAGGAGGACACGAATGGATTCTCACCCGAAGCTCCGGCACGTTGCCGGAATCACACTCATCTCATTCCTGGCGACGGCCTGCACGACGCTCGATCCGTATACGCAGGAGAGCAAGACCAGTAACGCCGCCAAGGGTGCCGCCATTGGTGCGGCCGCAGGCGCTGCAGTTGGTCTGATCAGCGGCGACGATTCTGCCGAGCGCAAGAAGAACGCATTGATACTCGCCGGAGTGGGCGCACTCGCGGGCGGCGGCATCGGCTACTACATGGACCAGCAGGAAATGAAGCTGCGCCAGAAGCTCGAGGGTACTGGCGTCAGTGTCACGCGCATCGGCGACAACATTACGCTGAACATGCCGGGCAACGTCACGTTCGCTTTCAATAGCGGTGACATCAGCGCGCAGTTTTATCCGATCCTCGACTCTGTCGCATTGGTGCTGGAAGAGTATGACCAGACGTTCGTCGAAGTCGCGGGGCACACGGACTCGGTCGGTTCGACGGAATACAACCAGAAGCTGTCGGAGCGTCGTGCCGAGAGCGTTGCAGCCTACCTCGTGTCGCGCACAGTCGATGCTCAACGGCTGATCACCGTCGGCGGCGGCGAGAACTACCCGATCGCCAGCAATACGACTGCCGCAGGTCAGGCCGAGAACCGTCGCGTGGAGCTGACGATCGTACCGGTCACCAGCTAATCGTTGCGCAATAAAAAAGGGCCGTTCTGCTATCGGCAGAACGGCCCTTGTTCATTCTTCGGCGTCAGGCGGCGGCCAGTTCCAATCGCAGCAGCTTGATTGCCCGTTGCTCGATCTGCCTGATGCGCTCTGCCGATACGCCGTAGCGTGCGGCGAGATCCTGCAGGGTCGTTTTCTTCTCCGAGAGCCAGCGTTCCTGAAGAATCTGCCGACTCCGATCATCGAGGTCTTCGAGGGCCGCGCCGAGTCGATCCGAGGTCTGATCCTGCCAGTCACCCGCCTCGACAATCTCAGCCGGATCGGGGGTCTGACTCGAGAGATAGTGCGCGGGAGAATACGCTCTCTCTTCATCGTCGCTTGGTGACGGATCGAACGCGAGGTCGTGTCCGGCCAGTCGCTTCTCCATCTCCGTCACTTCTTTCGCGCTGACGCCGAGATCGTTGGCAATGGCTTCCGTCTCTGCAGCCGACAGCCAGCCGAGGAACTTCTTGGACTTGCGAAGATTGAAGAACAATTTGCGTTGCGCCTTGGTTGTCGCAACTTTGACGAGTCGCCAGTTACGCAGCACGTACTCGTGAATCTCTGCGCGGATCCAGTGAACCGCGAATGAGACCAGGCGAACACCGACATCGGGATCGAAACGCTTGACGGCCTTCATCAGGCCGATGTTGCCTTCCTGGATCAGGTCACCGAGGGGCAGTCCGTAACCGTTATATCCGCGTGCGATATGCACAACGAATCGCAGCTGTGACATGACGAGACGCCGTGCGGCATCGAGGTCGTCCTGCTCCCGGAAACTCCGGGCCAGCTCCTGTTCCTCTTCCTTGGTCAGCATCGGAACGGCGTTTACGCCGCTGATATAAGCGTCGAGGCTACCGACCGGGCCGGCGAGGATCAGATCACGATTTTCGGGGATCAAGGCGTTTGTCATTGCTGCAGTTACACTCCTCTCGTAATTCTAGCACTCCGGCGATTAGAGTGCTAAATACTGTTGGAGTTCCGCAACGCGGGAATAAGAATAGCTATTTAAAACATATAGTTATACTTTCGGTTGTATTGCGGCAAGATGCCGCGCGACAGCAGACCATGCGCCACCCAGGCCCGCCAGCAGACCGCCCAGCAGGATCGCCAGCGCCGTGCCGCCGTCTACCCCCGGCGGCTCGAAAGCGGCGCCATAGAGGCCCGCGAGCCGCTCCATCGGCTCGCTGAGCAGCCAAAGGCTGAATCCCAGGAGCAGCAGAGCGAAGCTGCCGCCAAGCAACCCGTACCAGAAGCCGGTATACAGGAATGGACGCCTGACGAAGCCGTCGCTCGCGCCGAGTAGTTTCGTTACTTCGATCTCGGCGCGGCGATTCTGGATATCCAGGCGAATCGTATTGCCGATGATGACAATGACCGCGCCGACCAGCATGATCGCCGCGATCAGGACTCCGCGTCGCGCCAGGTCGAGCATCGCGTTCAAGCGCTTGACCCAGTCCGTATCGAGTTTGACGAGGTCCACGTCGGTT
>CAZISL010000155.1:0-4637 GCA_964541975.1 uncultured Chromatiaceae bacterium
CCGAACAGCCAGGACGACATGACGCCGGTCGGCGCACCCGGCGGCGCGTTCGGCGGCGGCGTGGCGATGCGGACATTTAGCATGACGATGTCGCTCTCGTCCGGGTAGTTCGCCATCGAATAGGCTCGCACGGTCGGCTTCGTCACGTGCGACTCGAGCCGCAACAGCCCATATCGCTCCCAGTCCTCGCGATACTCGTCCGGAATATCGAAGTCCGAATAAGACAAATCGTGCGGCGGGCACTCGATCTGGATATAACCGCCGGCGCTGAATTCCAGGCTCTCGCCGGCCGGCAACTCGAGCACGAGCTCCTTGATAAACGTCGCGACGTTGTCATTCGAGCGAACCTTGCATTCCCACTGCTTGACGCCGAACACGGCGTCGGGAACCTGCACATGTAGGTCGTGCGTCACCGACACCTGGCACGCCAGCCGCTCGCCGGTCGCGGCTTCGCGCTTCGTGATGTGCGACGCCTCGGTCGGCAACAGCGGCTCCGCACCCTCGGTGATCTGCAGATGACACTGGCCGCAGGTGCCGCCGCCACCGCAGGCCGACGGCAGGAACAGGTCATTGGCCGCCAGCACGGCCAGCAGCTTGTCGCCGGCCGGCACGCTGAGGTCGCGCTCGCTGTTCACGTTGATCGTCAGGTTGCCGCTCGGCACCAGCTTCGAGCGCGCCAGCATGATCACCAGCGCCAGCACCAGCACGACGCCGGTGAACAGAATGACTCCGAAGACGATTTCTAACATGTCTGCGTCATCGGCCTAGAACTGGATCCCGGCCATCGCCATGAACGCGAGCGACATCAGCCCCGCCGTGATAAAGGTAATGCCGAGGCCCTGCAGCCCGTCGGGCACCTCGCTGTAACGCATCTTCTCGCGCAATCCCGCGAGCGTGATCAGCGCGAGCGCCCAGCCGACACCGACGCCGAAACCATACGCGACGCTCTCGGTGAACGTGTAGTCCCGCTGCACCATGAACAGCGAACCGCCGAGGATCGCGCAGTTCACCGTCAGCAGCGGCAGGAAGATACCGAGCGCATGATTCAGCGCCGGGAAGAACCGTGCCAGCACCATCTCGAGGATCTGTACCATCGCCGCGATGACGCCGATGTAGCTGATCAGGCCGAGGTAACTGAAATCGAGATGCCCGAGACCGGCCCACGACAGCGCGCCCTCACGCAGCAGGTAGTTGTAAATCAGGTTGTTGACCGGGATCGTGATGACCTGCACGACGATGACCGCCGCGCCCAGGCCGATCGCCGTCTTGATCTGCTTCGACACGGCCAGGAACGTGCACATGCCGAGGAAGAACGCCAGCGCCAGGTTCTCGACGAAAACCGACCGTACGAAAATGTCGACGAGGTTCATCATCGTTAGTCTCGCGATTCACCGACCGGAATCGGCACGAAGTCCGGCTTCTCGACCTGCTTGGTCTTCCAGGTCCGCAGTCCCCAGATAAAGAAACCGATGATGAAGAAGGCGCTCGGCGGCAACAGCATCATCGCGTTCTGGTGAAACCAGCCGCCGTCCTGGGCGAGATCGAACAGGTTCACGCCGAGCAATCCACCGGTGCCGAACAGTTCGCGGATGGTGGCCGTCGCGATGAGGATCAGGCTATACCCCAGGCCATTGCCGATGCCGTCCATGAAACTCAGGCCGACGTTGTTCTGCACCGCGTAGGACTCGGCGCGGCCGAGCACGATGCAGTTCGTCACGATCAGGCCGACGAATACGGACAGCGTGCGCGCCGTGTCCGGCGCGTACGCCTTCAGTACCTCGTCAACGACGATGACACCGGTCGCAATGATCGTCATCTGGACGATGATGCGCACCGAGGTCGGCAGATGTTTGCGGATCAGGCTGATCGACACGTTCGCGAATGCCAGTACCGACGTCAGGCACAAGCTCATGATCAGCGCCGAATACAGCGAGTTCGTGATCGCCAGTGCCGAACAGATGCCGAGCACCTGCAGCGTCACCGGGTTCTCGTCGAACAGCGGTTTGGACAGCGCTTCGCGCCCCGCCTGCATGGAAAAGTCGCTCATGATCCGGCCTCCCCGGCCCGCATGTTCTCCAGGTACGGACCGAAGCCGTGCGGACCGAACCAGTATTGCACCAGCGCCGTGACGGCATTGGTCGTCACCGTCGCGCCGGCGATCGCGTCCACCTCGTGCCGTGCCGCAGGCGATGCGTCATCGATCACTCCATCGCCGATGCGGAACGCGAGCACCCCGTCAGCGCCATACAGCTTCCGACCCTTCCAGCGAGCCTGCCAGCCCGAATCGAGGATCTTGTCGCCGATACCGGCCGTCTCGCCCTGCTCGTAGAACGTGACATCCGCGATCGTATTCAGGTCATCTTCGAGCGCCAGGTAGCCGTACACCGTCGACCACATGCCCTGCCCGTGCATCGGCAGGATGATGCGCTGCGGATTGGACCGGTCGCCGACGACGAAGACCGTCGCATACCGTGAACGCCGGCTCAGGCTCGCGCCGTCCAGCTCGGACGGGATCGCGACGCCGAGATCGGGATCCCCCACCGCGCCGCGCTGGTCGAACGTCAGCGGATTCATCGATCCGTCGACCTTGCCGGTGTCGATGTCGACCAGCATTGGGTCAAGCTCCCGGAACAGGTCGACGACGTCGCTGTCCTCCAGTTTCTGCCCGGGGTTCGCCAGGCCGCTGATGCCGACGATAAAGCGGTTGCGCTCGAGATCCTGATAGGCGCGCTGAATCGGCTTCAGCTTGACCGCCGCGATCGTGACCAGCAGCGAGCAAACGAACGCCGTCCCGAGCACGACGAGAATCGCCTTGGCGGGGCTGTCGTTATTCACGATTCCCTCCCCGCCAGCCGCTTGCGGCGCCGCCGGATGTTCAGCTCGACGAAGACGTAGTCGATGACCGGCGAGAACAGGCTTGCCAGCAACACGGCGAACAGCACGCCCTCGTTATACGAAGGGTTCGTCACGCGAATGACGACCGTCAGGAGTCCAACCAGCGCCCCGTAAACCCATCTGCCCGGATTCGTCATCGCCGCGGTTACCGGATCCGTCGCGAAGAACACGACACCGAACGCGAAACCGCCGATAACGAAATGCCAGGTCCACGGGATCGCGAACAGGAAGTTGTCGTCGGCGGCTATACCGTTGAACAGCAATACGGTCCCCAGCATGCCGGCCAACGCACCGAGCATGATGCGCCACGACGCCGCGCCACTGAATACGAGGTAGATCGCGCCGAGCAGGCAACCGAGCACCGACGTCGCGCCGATCGAGCCCGGCCGTGCGCCGATGAACAGGTCCCACAGCGAATAGCCTTCCTTCAGGACGGCCTCCACGCCGCCGCCGGCGGCGAGTTCGAGCGGCGTCGTACGCTCGACGCCCGGCACCGGCACCCAGGCCGTCTCGCCGAACAACAGGTCCGGATACGCGAACAACAGGAACGCATAACCGAGCAGCGCCGGACAGACCAGGTAACGGCCCGAACCGCCGTAGATCAGCTTGCCGACGATGTAACCGAACGTGATGCCGAAACCTACACGCAGCAGCGGCGCATTAGCCGGCATGATCAAGGCGAACAGCCAGACGGTCGCGAGCATGCCCTCGTCGACCGGCCGACGCCGGACGGTCGAGAACAAGACGTCCCAGAACAACGCGACCGCGAGCGTGACGCCGAGTATCGGCAGGAAGTACAACAACCCGATGAAGAAACAGCTCAGGATGCTTTCGGCGTCGTAGCCGACGCCGATCGAAGCGATGACTGAGCCACGCCAACCCTCTATGCCTGCGATGCCGAGGTCGGCGAGTTCGAGATTGGTCTGTACGCCGACGTTCCACAGGCCGATCAGCCAGCACGGGATCGTCGCGATGATGAACGTGTTCAGGAACCGCTGGACGTTGTTGCTGTCCCTGACGTGCGGCGCCGCGATCGTGCGCGCGCCGGCCGAGAAAAAGAACCGGTCGAGCACCTCGATCAGTGCGCGATAACTGTGCAGGTTGCCACCGGGCCGGGCCTTCATCTGCAGGCGATCCAGTGTGCGACGCAGACCCATCAGCCTTCCTTCTCGATCCGGTCGAGATTCATGCGCAACGCCGCGCCGTAATTCTGCTTGGCCGGGCACACGAACGAACTCAGGGCCAGGTCTTCCTCGGCGAGTTCGAGACAGCCGAGCGCCTGCGCGGAATCGGTGTCTCTGACCAGCAGGGCACGGAGCAGCGGCGACGGCAGGATGTCCAGCGGCATGACGCGATCGAAAGCGCCGACCGGAATCATCGCGGCCAGCCGCCCGTGCCTCGACGTCGTCAGTTTCTGCCGTTTCGGATTCTCGGCAGACATCAGCAGGCCGGCGAAGGAATAGGACTCGGAACGAATACGCGCCCAGCCGAACAGCTTGCGACCGGCATCTTCCGGTATCACCGAGACCAGGCTCTGGTACGGCCCGAGATAACCCGTCGGCCCGTGCGCGGTACGCCCGCTCAGCACCGAGCCGGACAAAACCCGACAGCGCATCTCCGGATGCAGTTCGCCGGCAACGATGCTGTTGGTCAGCGCACCCTTGCGCGAGCGGATCAGGCGCGGCGCGATGACGCCCGGTCCGCCGAGTGCGACGACACGATCCGTGCGAATCCTGCCCGTC
>CAZISL010000156.1:0-7601 GCA_964541975.1 uncultured Chromatiaceae bacterium
GCCTCGACCGGACCGTCCGGCGTCGCGAAGGAGATATTCAGGTCCTCGATCTGCAACAGCCCACTACTCATAACGAGGTGCTCATGACGAGAGGCTCACGTCGCGCTCCGGTCACGTGGATCGAGCGCATCGCGCAACCCGTCACCGAGGAAGTTGAAACAGAACAGCGTCACGGTCAGGAAGATCGCCGGAAACACCAGCATCCACGGCGCCACTTCCATCTCCGAGGCGCCCTCGTTAACCAGCGCGCCCCATGACGTCATCGGTTCCTGCACGCCGAGGCCGAGGAAACTCAGGAATGACTCGACCAAAATGACTTGCGGAATCGTCAGCGTCACGTACACAACGACCACACCCAGCAGGTTCGGCACGATGTGGCGCCGGATGATTCTCGCCGTCGACACGCCGCCCGCCTGCGCGGCCTCGACGAACTCGCGGTTCTTCAGGCTCAGCGTCTGACCGCGCACGATCCTGGCCATGTCGAGCCAGTTGATCGCGCCGATGGCGACGAAGATCAGCACGATGTTCCGGCCAAAAAACACCATCAGCAGGATGACGAGAAACATGAACGGGAGCGCGTACAGGATGTCGACGATGCGCATCATCACCTGGTCGACACGCCCGCCCAGATAACCGGCGACGGCGCCATAGCTGATGCCGATTAGCAAGCTAACGGCGGTCGCGACGATCCCGACCAGCAGGGAGATACGCCCGCCGTAGAGCGTGCGCACGAACAGGTCGCGGCCCAGCCCGTCGGTGCCGAAGACGTGTCCGCTCTCCAACGACGGCGCAGCGGAAACCGACTCCCAATCCGTGAAATCGAAGTTGTACGGGCTGAACCACGGCCCGGCGACCACGAGCAAGCCCATCGCGATCAGCAAGAACAGCGAAAACATGGCGGCGCGATTGCGGCGTAACACCACCCACGCGTCGTACCAGAGGCTGCGGCCGGCGAACGGTTGCACCGCACCGGGTGCCGGAGACGTCGATGGCGCGGTCACAGCTTCACCCGCGGATCGAGCCATCGATAAACGATGTCGACCAGGAAGTTGAACAGAATGATCAGCACGCCATAGAAAACGACGACGCCCATGACGAGTGTGTAGTCGCGGTTCAGCGCGCCCTGGACGAAATAACGCCCGAGCCCCGGCACGCTGAAAATCTGCTCGATCACGACCGAGCCCGTGATGACGGCAGCCGTTGCCGGTCCGACGTAGGACACGACCGGTAACAGCGCCGGCTTCAGCGCGTGCCGCAGGATGATCGTATGCGTCGGCAGGCCCTGCGCCCGCGCGGTACGCACGTAGTTGCTGCGCAGGACCTCAATCATGCTGCCGCGGGTCAGGCGCGAGATATAGGCGATCTGTGGCAATGCCAGCGAGATGACGGGCAGCACGAGGTACTGCAGCTTGCCGAAACCGAGCCCGCCGGCGGGCAACCAGCCGAGATAGATCGAGAAGAACAGGATCAGGAGCGGCGCCATGACGAAGTTCGGTATCGAGATGCCGACCATCGCGGTCGTCATGATGCCGTGATCCGCCGGCTTGTTTTGCCGGAGCGCGGCGATCGTTCCGGCCGTTACACCGACGAGTAGCGCGAGGCACATCGCCAGCCCGCCAATGCGCAACGACACCGGGAAGCCGGTCATGATCAGCTCGGTCACCGAGAAATCACGGTACTGAAACGACGGCCCGAAATCGCCCTGCACCAGTCCGTACAGGTAACGACCGAACTGCTGGTACAGCGGCTCGTCGAGATGATACGCCGCGCGCAGGTTGGCCTCGAGGTCCGGCGGCAGCTGCTTCTCCGCGTCGAACGGTCCGCCGGGCGCCATGCGGATCATCGTGAACGCCAGCGCGATCAGGATCAGCAACGTCGGTATCGCGACGAGGAAACGCCGTAGCGCGAATTTCAGCATGAGGGTTTCGACATCAGTGTTTCAGGAGGTACAGGTTCTTCGTGTAGTGGTGGTCCATGATGTTCGGCTCGCGCCCGCCGACCCAGGGGCGGACCAGGTGGGTCGACACATAGAAATACACGGGAATGATCGGCATGTCCTCCAGGAGCAGCGACTCCGCGTCCGCGAGGATCCTGGCGCGTTGGTCGAGATCGCCCTCGGCCGCCGCTCGACGCACGAGTCGATCGTACTCCTCGCTGGCGTAGCCCGGGTGATTCATCTCGTTGGTCGAATACATCAACTGGGTGAACGTGAACGCATCGTTATAGTCGCCGATCCACCCGCCGCGAAACACTTGCGTAATCTCCTGCCGGTTGCGCGTGTCGAGAAACACCTTCCATTCCTGGTTGGTTAACTTCGTCTCGACACCCAGCACCTGTTTCCACATCGCGGCGATAGCGACCGAGATACGCTTGTGGTTCTCGTTGGTGTTGTACATCAGGTCGACCGTGAACGGCTTCTCGGCCGAGAAGCCCGCCTCGGCATAGAGGCGCCGCGCCTCGGCTTCACGCTCTTCCTGGGTCCAGTCGGCCCACTCGGCCTGGCGCTGTTCGTAGCCGGTCACCGGGGGTACCCAACCGTATGACGGCAGCTCGCCCGCGCCGGCCACCTGTTCCGCGATGATCTTCCGATCGATCGCCATCGACAGCGCCTTGCGCAGTTTGGGCTGGTCCTTGAACGGCGGCTTCGTGACGTTGAAGCCGAAGTAGTAGCTGCCGAGATAAGGATCGATACGCACCGATTGCGGAAAATTTTCGCGCACCCACGCAATCTGTTTCTGCGGAATGTCCTCGGTGATGTCGAGCTCCCCGGCGCGGAAACGTTTCAGCTCGGAATCCTGATTCTCCGTCGGGTAGTAGTAGACGGTCTCGATCGTCGTATTGTCGTTGTCCCAGTAGTGTTCGTTACGCGCGAGTTGAATGTACGACTGCGGGATCCACTCGACGAGCTGGTAAGCGCCGTTGCTGACGAGGTTACCGCCGCGGATGAACCTGGACCCAAACTCCTCGATGTTCGCCCGGTTGACCGGGTACGTGGTCGAGTGATTCAGCAACCCCGGCAGATATGGCGTCGGCCCGGTCAGGCGAATGACGAACGTATAGTCATCGACGGCCTCGACGCCGAGTTCCTCCGGCGGCACTTCGCCACGGATGACTTCGCTCGCATTGACGATCGGTTCGAGGATGCTCGAGTAGTTCGATAGCGTCACGGGATCGACGCTGCGGCGCATGCCGTACTCGAAATCTTTTGCAGTAACGGGATCGCCGTTGCTCCACTTCGCATTCCGCCGCAGCTTGAACGTGTAGACGGTGCCGTCCTCGCTGACCTCCCAGCTCTCGGCGACGCCGGGGATGACCCGGCCGTCGGGCGCCTCGATCGTCAGCCCCTCGAACAGATCACGGTGCAAGTTTGACGACGGCACACCCTCGCCGCGATGCGGGTCCAGCGTCTGCGGTTCGGCCCCGTTACCGCGGTGCAGGATCTGGACCTCGGCGAGCTCGGTGCCGGACTCGCCGCCGATCGGGCCAGTGTAGGTCGGTTCCGTCGAGCCCCCGCAGCCGCCGAGCAACGATATCGCCAGCAACATGCCGACGGCTGCGGCGGTCACTCGGATGTCAGGCGACATACGAGTCAGGCACTCTTGAGCCTGCGCTTTTTCAGGTGCACCAGCAGGATCGACACGGCGGCCGGCGTCATGCCGGAGATGCGCGACGCCTGGCCGAGCGTCGCTGGCCGCACGTCATCGAGTTTCTGCCGGATTTCGTTCGACAGGCCGCGCACGTGTTCGTAGTCGAGGTCCTCCGGCAGCTCGGTATCGGCGTGCTGTCGCGTGCGCTCGATTTCTTTCTGCTGCCGATCCACGTAGCCGTCGTAGCGTGCCTGGATCGCCACCTGCGCGTCGATCTGTTCGGTCAGTTCGACGGTCTCTGGAGATTCGTGCGTTCGTCCGCCGACCGTTCGGATGCCGATCAGCATCTCGTAGTCGACGCGCGGCCTTTTGAGCAGTTCGAGCGCCTTCAGTTCACGCCGCAACGGGCCGCCGACCCGCTCGACCTGATGTTCGTCGAGATCCTCCGGCCGCACGAGTTGCTTGCCGAGACGCGCGGTCTCTCGTTCGATCGCCTCGCGCTTGTGGTCAAACACGCGCCAGCGTCGGTCGTCGACCAGGCCGAGCTCGTGACCCGTTTCCGTCAAGCGCAGATCCGCATTGTCCTCGCGCAGCAAGAGGCGATATTCAGCCCGGCTGGTAAACATGCGATAGGGCTCGAGCGTTCCCCGCGTGATCAGGTCATCGACGAGTACGCCGATGTAGGCCTCGTGGCGTTTCGGTGACCACGCCTCGCGGCCCGCCACCTGCAATGCGGCGTTGATGCCGGCGAGCAGCCCCTGCGCGCCGGCCTCCTCGTACCCGGTGGTGCCATTGATCTGGCCCGCGAAGAACAATCCACCGATGCCGCGCGTCTCCAGCGTGGGCCGCAGGTCGCGCGGATCGAAAAAGTCGTACTCGATCGCGTAACCGGGCCGGCTGATGTGCGCGTTCTCGAACCCCGGAATCGTCGCGATGAATTGTCGCTGCACATCGTACGGCAGGCTCGTCGAAATGCCGTTCGGATAGAGTTCCGTCGTGTCGAGTCCTTCGGGCTCGACGAAGATCTGGTGAGCGTTACGCTCCGCAAACCGCACGACCTTGTCCTCGATCGACGGACAGTAACGGGGACCGACGCCGTCGATCGCTCCCGTATACATCGGCGAGCGATCGAGGCCGGAACGGATGATGTCGTGCGTCGCTTCCGTCGTCGTCGTGATGTGACACGACACCTGTTGCGGGTGCTCGTCGCGCCGGCCGAGGAATGAAAACACCGGGACCGGTTCGTCGCCCGGCTGCTCCGTCATGACGCTGAAGTCGACGGTGCGTCCGTCGATGCGCGGCGGCGTACCGGTCTTCAACCGGCTCACGCGGAACGGCAGTTCGCGAAGTCGATCCGCGAGCCGCACCGACGCGGGATCACCAGCGCGACCCCCGCTGTGATTTGACTGTCCGACATGGATGCGGCCGCCGAGGAATGTCCCGACGGTCAACACGACCGTACGCGCGAAAAATTTCACGCCGAGCTGAGTGACAACGCCGGTGACGCGATCTCCGTCGATCAGCAGGTCGTCGACGCCTTGCTGGAACAACGACAGATTCGGTTCCGCATCCAGCAGTTGTCGCACGGCGCGTTTGTATAGCGACCGGTCGGCCTGTGCGCGCGTGGCCCGCACGGCCGGTCCCTTGCTGGCGTTCAGAATCCGGAAATGGATACCCGCCCGGTCAATCGCCCTGGCCATCAGGCCACCGAGCGCGTCGATCTCGCGGGTCAGGTGACCTTTACCGATGCCACCGATAGCCGGGTTACAGCTCATCTGGCCGATCGTCTCGATGTTCTGCGTCAGCAGGAGGGTGCGCGCACCCATGCGCGCCGCCGCCGCCGCCGCTTCGGTACCGGCGTGCCCGCCGCCGACGACGATGACGTCGAATATCTGTGTCTGTTCCATATCGATTACTGACTCGGTACCGCGCGGCCCAACCAAGGTCACCCAAAATCGCCGAGGGGCGCCAATTCTAA
This sequence comes from uncultured Chromatiaceae bacterium, assembly GCA_964541975.1. Lineage (GTDB taxonomy): Bacteria > Pseudomonadota > Gammaproteobacteria > Steroidobacterales > SMWD01. Next base: position 5,566 of record CAZISL010000156.1, read on the forward strand.
CCCGCTGACGGCCCGGCCTCGAATGCCGCCGCCGGCATCCCGATCAGGTCATAACGCTTGCCCACTGTTAAGTCCCTGTTCGCCGAACGGATCCCGGGCGCCGCCGATGGGACCTGAGTCACGGTACGTCGCGCGGCGCTTTGACATCATCGTTCGAACCCTGAACAGGAGCGAGTCCAAGTATGGCGGTTACGGGCGAAGATTTGGCGACCCAGGCGAGCGCGTTCGACACCCGTGTCCGCGCACCTCGGAAGTTCCCGCAATCAATCTCTCCGCTCGCCGAGTTCCGGGTTGCGATCGCCCTGTACGCTCTATGGGCGGCGATCGCGTGGCTCAGCGTAATCGCCGGCCACACCGTTCTCCCCGAACAGGCAGCCGGCGTGCTGACCGTCGGTATCCTCGCAACGAATGCCCTGTTCCTGCTCATTGCTCGTACCGATCAAACACAGCGGCCACCCGACGTAACCATCACCCTGTCGCAGAGCGTCCTTGGAATCACATGGGCGACACTATTTGCTTTCATGAGCGCCGGCTCGAACGAGCTCGTTCTGGCGATGTACATCAGCGCCATGCTGTTCGCCGTGGCGCGTATCAGCATTGCCGCCGCTTCACAGCTCACCGCGTTCGCGACCGCGAGTTTCGGGGTCATCGCGCTGTTCAAGGCGCTGCTGACCGGATCGGAACCGCCGCTGTGGCCGGAGTTCATATCGGTCATGGCATTCGCCGGCGTGATGGCCAGCGTTCTGCTTTATCGACGCTTTCTGGATACCGATGTCGGGGATCATGCGGCTGATGCGGAGGCGACTGGCGCGACCGACGACACGCTGACCCGCTACCACTCGATGCTCGGCGCGCTGACTCGAGAAAAGGGGCGCACCGACCGATCGAATGCGCCTTTCTCGCTGTGTCTCTTCGATACTGACGGTTTCGATCAGGTACTGCGCGACCATGGTCGCGAGACCGCCGACCGCGTGCGGGACCGGATCGCGACACGCATACGCGGCGAACTGCGCGCTATGGACGGCGTCAAACGGGTTGCCAATGACGGGTCTTTCGATCGGCTGGGTAAAGGACGCTTCATGATCGTCCTGCCGACCGCCAATCATGCGGGCGCGACGCGCTGCGCGGAACGCATTTGCGCCGCGATTCGCCGCTACCCGATCGAGGGACAATACGCCGTGACCTTATGCGGCGGTGTTATCGAATACCGGCGCGGCGAGACGGTCACGATGCTGGTCGACCGTGCCGAAGCCTCGCTGGAGCGAGCACGCGCGGCGGGCGGCGACCAGATCGTCGGCTACAACGCCGGCGAAGAACGGTGCGCGGACGTCGTCCCGCTGCGCTCCTGATCCGGCTCGCCTGCCGGATTACTTGCCGATACAGAAGCTGCCGAAGATCTCGCCGAGCAGGCCATCGCTGGAGAACTCGCCCGGGATCAGTTCCTCGTTTACCGAATCACAGCTGACGCGCAGTCCGCCGGCGTCATTCAGAGGCACGACATCGAGACCTGATCACGACACCGATCCCGTATTTGGCCCTGATTCAATCCGGCGCCTAAAGAATCTCGTCGCGCGGCCGACAAAGTAACGGGGTTCTGCGCTTTCCAGAACGCCAAAGGATGAACTAGAGGATTGCCATTGCAAGTCAGCTCACTCCTGCAGAACCTCGGGAGCCTCATTCGCGCCAGGCCCAACCCCGGATCGGCGCCGCCACCGGTATCCCAACCGGCCGGCCCGGAGCCGAATCGGGGCGATCTGCTGATCGCTCGCCGCCAGCTGTTGCGCGTACTCGAGTCTTTCGCGGAGATCGACCGGCTGCTCGATGGCCGGTCGAGCGTGTCGTCGGGATTACCCTCGGCACGCTCCGAGCCGGCCCTTGCACTGGACCTGACGTCGACCGCGGCCACGCTCAACTCCGTCGAAGAGATCAACGCCACGCCGACGTCTTTCGCACCCTTCGTCCCGGCCTGGGATGGTGCGTCGACGGCGTTGCTGAACATCGACGGCGCCTATGACGGCAGCAATGGCACCGGCCCG